>NZ_JBSSDE010000013.1:0-73789 GCF_054060435.1 Thermostichus sp. MS-CIW-34
AATCCCACTCTCTCCGCTGGAACTTGTTTGTGAGAGCAACTCACCGTGGGTAAGGCCATCCGGCCCGCTGGCGCGACCGAATCCCACTCTCTCCGCTGGAACTTGTTTGTGAGAGCAACTCACCGTGGGTAAGGCCATCCGGCCCGCTGGCGCGACCGAATCCCACTCTCTCCGTAATCCGATAACGTCCACTGAAGTCCAGAAAGCTCTTACCCAGCAAGGCTTCTGGGCTTTTTAGTGTCCACGATAGACCGGGGAAACCCACTGTAATCCAGGCTAAAGTGGGACACAATAGGGGATATAACAGACGGGGTGGGACATGGCCCTGCCAGAGATGGCCATTCGGAATGCCAAACTCAAGGACAAGCCGTACCAGTTGCCGAATAGAGAAGCAAGGCCATCCTGCCTGCCGAAGTTTTTGCCGAACCAGCTGACTATAGACTAACGGCCAACCGTAGGACGATGCCGACAAGAGCTACGGTGGCAGCTCCAATCAAGGCAAAAGCCAGGTTAACCACTTGGGCACTAGCCTTTTGATAGGTGTCAATTCGTTCTAGGATCACCCGGTTTTCTATCCCCTGCTCGGCCCAACGTCTCTCCTGCTCAGCCCAACGTCTTTCCTGCTCGGCCCAGCGCTTTGCTTGATCGGCTGCCAGGGCTTCTAGCCGCTCGTTGGTTCTGGAGACATCCTGCCGGAGTCCTTCCACATCCTGTCGGATCTCTTCCACATCTTGCCGGATCTCTTCAATAACACTCAACACATCCCTGAGGGTGGGTTCACCGGCGGGCATCATAGAGCTGCAACCTCACTGAACAGCAAACGGTCTGAGCTCGCTAGATCAACTCGCTCACCGGGAAGCGATCCAGCATTTTTTGGGCTTGACGGGCATTTTCCCGTAACTCCGCCGGCAGATGGGGAACATAAGGGATCTGAGAAAGCAAATCCAGCGTGCGGCGGATCAGGCGCACCAGGTCTCCGGCATCTAGGTTGGTGCTGGCTTCCAGGGTCTCCCAAGGGATCCCTTGCGCCCAATGTTCGACGATCCCAGCCAAGCTGGGCTCAAACCCGATCGGCATATGAAACACCTGGTGTTGCCGTTGGCTGCGGAACAGCTGCCGCCGTAAACCCCGCAATCCGTGCAGCACATCCTCCACCAGCCCCGAGGTGCGCAGCCGGCTGTAGGTACCTGAACGGGGAGCCTCTGAGACCAAGGCAGCCACAACTCCGGCCAAATGATGGGGAGCACAGCCCTGACACTCACCCGAGAGCAGAGCCAGCGCCAGCCAGAGCTCGTTATCCCCCCGCAGCGCGGCCACCACCTCTCCGCTATCGGTAGGTTGATACTCTTGCAGACAGTTGAAATCCTGCAACACCCCCACCAAGGCCATAAATTGCTGCCAGCGCAACTCCTGCACGGAATCGCTCTGCCGCTCCAGGTGCTCGAGGCGCTTGAGCAAGCGCTGTCGTTTTTCTCGCAAACCCAGCAATTTTTTCCCCACTTGGTGAGCGGGATTCTCTCGGATTTGAGCTTCTAGGGCACGGATTTTTTCCTCTTGGGCTTGGATGTGGGGAAAAGCCAACAGCCGCAAGGTGGGATCCGGCTCAGCTTCCCGTTGTTTGAGCAAGTAGCGCAAAATGCGTCGTTCTTCCCGCCGTTGCGCCTGCATCTTCTCATAGCGGGCGATATCTTCGTCGGCAATGCCTCCCAAGAGACGGTCGATCTCCTCCAGCTCGGCGCGCGTGTGCAGGATCTCCTGTTGTTCGGGCAACTTTTGCAACGAGAGCAAATATTGTCCAAAGCTGCGGTTGATCAGATCCCGTGCTGCTTCCAAAGAGTGCTTTTGCAGCAGGTTCAGCACCATGCCATAGGTGGGGGTAAACTGGCTCACCAAGGGATCCGCTCCAGAGGTGGCCAGCCGCGCAGCTTCTTGGGCCCCCTCAAACGGGGATTGCACCGTCACCACATGGCCGATGATATCCTTGCCCCGCCGTCCGGCTCGGCCCGACATTTGCATGAACTCGGAAGCGGTCAAGAGGCGGTGGCCGTTGTCGGTGCGCTTAGAAAGGGAGGAGATGACAGTTGTGCGGGCGGGCATGTTGATCCCGGCGGCCAAAGTCTCAGTGGCGAAGACCAGCTTCACTAGCCCCTGCTGAAACAGATGCTCCACCAGTCCCTTCCAGGCAGGCAACATGCCGGCATGGTGAGCGGCAATACCCCGGTAAAGGGCATCCAACTGATCTCGGCGGACAGCTTCGGGCGTTTCTCGACAAAAGCGGTCGATCTGGTCGGCCAACTGCTGCCGTTCTTCCTCGCTGGCTACCAAGTCCAGATCCCTTACGCTGGCCACGGCCATATCACAGCCTTTGCGACTGAAGATGAAATAGATGGCCGGCAGCATGTCCCGCTGGCGCAAGTTTTCCAACACCTGCGCTATGTCCGGCACTCCTGCCCAGGAGGGCTCGTGGGAGTTGGGCCGTTTGCTTTTCAAGCGGCGGTTGCGAACCCACTGCCCCGACTCGGTTTGCTCCAGCAGGGGGAACAGCCCTTTGCGATTGGCAAAGTGAAATTGCAGCGGCACCGGGCGGTGGTTGGAGTCGATCAGATGGGTGGGGCCATGCACCTGGTTCATCCAATCGGTGAGCTGGTCGCTGTTGGCCAAGGTGGCAGAAAGGGCAATGAGCTGGATCGTGGGGGGGCAGTAGATGATCGCTTCTTCCCAGACGGTGCCCCGCTGCTGGTCGTTCATGTAATGGCATTCGTCCAAGATCACCGCCTGCACATCCCGCAAGGGATCCACCTCGCCCTCTGAGAATTCTGTGCCGTCATCGCGTTCGCCGTAGGCATACCTTTGCACTGCCAAGGATATCGGTGTGCCGTAGAGCATGTTGCGGAAGATCTCGGTGGTCATCACCAAGACCGGTGCATCCCGGTTGATGGAAATGTCGCCGGTGAGCAGGCCAACCTGTTCTGGGCCGAATTGCTGGCCAAAATCCCGGAACTTTTGGTTGGAGAGGGCCTTCAGGGGCGTTGTATAGAAAACCCGCTTGCCCTGGGATAGGGCCCGATAGATGGCATACTCTCCGATCAGGGTCTTGCCGGATCCCGTGGGAGCACAGACCACCACCGATTCCCCAGCAGCCAGAACCTGAATGGCTCGGATCTGAAAGTCGTCCAGCTCGAAGGGGAAAAGCTGCCGCAACTCGTCCAGCAAATCGGTTGCCGGGGAGAGAAGCGCACTCATGGGATCCAAATCAACATTGGGAAACCTGGAAACCCGCCCAATTCACTGCTTCCTGTGGGTTGTACCTTCTAGGATACAAGCTTTCTTGGGGCGTCGACTGCTCCCCTGCAAAAAGCGCCAGTTACTCTGCTTCTTTGGATCAAGAACAGCAGCTCAAGCAAGTGCTAAAATGGGGTGCCGTTGCCGGATGCTATCGTGCTGGTCGTCATCGACAACTACGACAGCTTTACCTACAACTTGGTGCAGTACCTGGGGGAGTTGGGAGCTCAGCTTCAGGTTTTTCGCAATGACCAGCTCTCCGTTGACGACCTGCGCCGAATGCAGCCGCAAGCTGTAGTTATCTCTCCTGGGCCAGGGCGGCCGGAAGATGCCGGGATCTCCCTGGAGTTGATTCGGGAGCTGGGGCCAGAGCTGCCGATTTTGGGGGTTTGTCTGGGGCACCAGTGCATTGGCCAGGTCTATGGTGGTCAGATCGTGCGCGCACCTGAGCTGATGCATGGCAAAACCTCGCTCATTTACCATCGAGGGGTGGGGGTGTTTGAGGGGTTGAGCCAGCCTTTCACGGCCACCCGCTACCACAGCTTGGTGATCGAGCCTTCTACGTGTCCTGACGAGCTGGAGGTGACGGCTCAAACAGGCGATGGGATCATCATGGGGGTACGCCACCGCCGCTATCCCCACGTTCAGGGCGTGCAGTTCCACCCGGAGAGCATCTTGACTGCAGAGGGCAAGCGCTTGTTGAGCAACTTCCTGCGCAGCGCCAAAGCCTCAACTGCTGCTCAGCCCAATGTTTCGCAGAAACCTCAGGAAACCGTTGCCGTTGTTACATCAGGGATCCCCACTCCATGAAGCGTCGCCAGCTTCTGCAAGCCAGCGCTGGGCTGCTGGGATCGATGGCCGTGAACCTGGCCAGAGGGCACAAGGCGGGCGCTCAGACTGCTCCCGTACACAGTTCGGAAACGCCAACAACCCCAGGGTCTATAGAGTTCACCCCCGGCTCGAGCTTGGAGGGGCTGCAACTGACTTGGCTGCACCACAGTTGTGTTTTGTTCGAGGGGGAAGGCCAACGGTTTCTGGTCAACCCGTTTCGTCCGGCGGGCTGTACGGCTGGCTATCCTGCCCCACGAGTTGCTGCCGATCTGGTGTTGCTCAGCAGCCGCTTGTTGGATGAGGGTGCTTTGGATGTGGTGCCCGGCAACCCCAAGGTGCTGTTTCAGCCGGGAGACTATCTGATTGACGGGATCCGTGTGCAGGGGGTACGCATGCCCCGTGGCCCTCGCTTTGGCGTGAATGTGGGTTGGCGCTGGCGCATGGCCGGGATCGACATCGTGCATTTGGGGGGAGCTGCCTTGCCCATCACGCGAGAACAGTCCATCCTGCTCTCTCGCCCCGACCTGTTGCTGGTGCCAGTGGGGGGTGGGCCGAAAAATTACGATCCTGCCGGGGCCAAGGCGGCCATTGAGGCGCTGCAGCCCAAGCTGGTCATCCCCACCATGTATCGCACGGCCGCCGCCGAGGAATCCCAATGCGAGCTGCTGCCGCTGCAGGAGTTTTTGCGTCTCTTCCCCGCTGCTGCCGCGCAACCTGCCCTCAGCAACCCGTTGCTGCTCTCGGCCCAGGCTCTGCCCAGGCAGGGGCTCGCCATCCTTTTCTTTGAGGAATAGGGCTATGCGAGGTCAGGTCCTAAAAATCGCTGTCGGACTGGGATCCCTGCTAGTGGGGGGTCTGGGATTCTATGGATACTCCCTACCAGAAGATCCACAAGCCTTGGTCCAAGCCAACCCGCTGCGGCTGCAACTGGCTCTCTGGCTGGGGAAAGACGCCAACGCCGTCGATGAGCGGGGCAAGACAGCCCTGTTTTTCGTGGAGAGCGGTCTCAAGGCCCGTCTTTTGCTGGCAGCGGGGGCGGATCCCAATCAACTAGACCATGGGGGAGCTAGCCCACTGCACCAAGCGGCTCGCCTGGGCAACCCTGAGGTTACGAAAGCCCTGCTCCAGGGAGGGGCCGAGGTGAACGCTCGTTTTGGCGCCGGTGGCCTTCCCCTGCATTTTGCCGCTTGGTCCGGCAACCCCGAGGTCGTTCGGCTGCTGCTGGAACATGGCTCCGAGATCGACGAGCCGGACGGCTACGGCCTCACGCCCCTGCGCATTGCCCAGGATCTGCGCCGCTGGGAAGCTGCAACCCTGTTGTCCCGCTGGCCCCGCTCCGCCTCAACCGACGGGCATACAGATTGATTCCCCTTCTCTACCACCCCAGCACCCAGGCGAAGATCAAAGGCGCCACGATGGTGGCATCCGACTCGATGACAAATTTGGGGGTGTCGATCCCCAATTTGCCCCAGGTGATCTTCTCATTGGGCACTGCCCCCGAGTAGGAACCGTAGCTGGTGGTGGAGTCGCTGATCTGGCAGAAATAGCCCCACAGGGGTACGCCCTGGCGACCCAGATCTTGATGGAGCATGGGCACCACACAAATGGGGAAATCCCCAGCAATGCCGCCGCCAATTTGAAAGAAGCCAATGGAGCACTCCGCCGAGGTGTGCGTGTACCAGTCCGCCAGGTGGATCATGTACTCGATCCCTGTGCGGACGGTATGCACATTGCGGATCTCACCCGTGATGCAGTGGGCGGCATACATGTTGCCGGTGGTGGAGTCCTCCCATCCCGGCACATAGATGGGCAAGTTGGCCTCCATAGCGGCGTAAACCCAAGAATCCCGGGGATTAATTTGGTAGTAGGGCTCCAGCCGGCCGCTGCGCAGAATCCGGTAGAGAAACTCATGGGGAAAATAGCGCTCGCCCGCCTGATCGGCGCCGATCCACTCTTCCAAAAGGGCTTTTTCCAAGCGCCGCATCGCCTCCTCTTCGGGAATGCAGGTATCGGTTACCCGATTCATGTGCCGCTCCAGCAGTTCCTGCTCCTGCTGCGGGCTAAGATCGCGGTAGTGGGGCACCCGCTCGTAGAACTCATGGGCGATGAGGTTGAAGATGTCCTCTTCCAGGTTGGCGCCGGTGCAGGAGATGGCGTGCACCTTGTTCTGCCGGATCATTTCCGCTAGGGAAAGGCCCAGCTCTGCTGTGCTCATGGCACCGGCCAAGGTCACCATCATCTTGCCGCCCTTTTCCAGGTGAGCACAATAACCTTTGGCTGCATCCAGCAGCGCGGCTGCGTTGAAGTGGCGAAAATGATGTTGGATAAATTGGCTGACGGGGCTGTTGGTCACGATTTTTCCGGTCACTCTGACCTGGTGAAGCACGGTTTTCTAGTCTATCAACTTTAGGGGCGCTGACAAGCTTTGCTTGGGGATACCTTTATCGGTATTGGCAACCATTCCCCTGCAGGTCGGCTGGAGCAGGTTGCGTTGCGAAGCCGGGATCCCATACCGGTTCTCACCCGGCCTTGGCTGAGACAAAGGGATCGCCTGCCCATGTCAGAATGGTGGCGAATCACCGCCCTATATCCGTTCACGCTATCTGTTCACGTTGGGTTCATGCCTCCTGTCAGCACTGTCGAGCCAGCCGAGCCCATTGCCGAAGTCCAATCTCCTGAGCTGGCTTCTTCTCCTGCCGAGCCATTGCCTGGCGCTGTGGACATGTCAGTGCCAACAACGACCGGGATCTCTATGGGATCCCTGCGGCGCTGGTGGGCGCGATGGAAGCAAAAACTGCGGTTGGAAACTCAGTTGCTCTTTGTGGCAACGCTGGTGGTCTCATTGGTGGTGAGCAGTTTCACCTTCTGGGCCGTCAGCACCGTGCAGCAGGATGCTCGCTTCAACGAAGCCCGCTTTGGCCGAGATCTGGGGCTGCTCTTGGCCGCCAATGTCGCCCCCCTGATTGCGGAAGATCGCATTGGCGAAGTGGCGCAACTGTCCCGCCAGTACTTTGAGAGCACCAGCAGCATCCGCTATTTGCTCTACGCCGATCCCGAAGGAAACATCTACTACGGGATCCCGTTCTCCAATCAGGAGGTGAAAACCTCCCTCAGCCTTACCCGTCGCATGCAACTGCCGGACAACCGTCCTCCTGCTGAGGGCCAACCGCTGGTGCGCACCCACCTTACCCCTGCTGGGCGGGTGACGGATATTTTCGTCGGCATCTACCATCAGGGCCGCTTTTTGGGCACCCTCGGCTTGGGCATCAATCCCAATCCCGCCCTGGTGCGCTCCACACAATTGGCGCGGGAGGTCTCGATTGGGGTGTTTTTGGCGGTGTGGGTCTTGGCCATCCTGGGAGCGGTGGTCAATGCCCTCACCATCACCTATCCCATCAAAGAGCTGGTCAAGGGTGTCCAGGAGATCACCAAAGGTAACTTCAAGCAGCGCATCGACCTGCCCTTCGGGGGCGAGCTGGCCCAGCTCATCGACAGCTTTAACGAGATGGCGGAGCGGCTGCAAAGCTACGAAGAACAGAACATCGAAGAACTGGCTGCCGCCAAAGCCAAGTTGGAGACCTTGGTCTTCTCCATCGTCGATGCCGCCATTTTGCTGGATGCCGAGTTGCGGGTGCTGCTGCTCAATCCTGCCGCCTCTCGTATGTTTGGCTGGGAAGGGGATCCCGTTTTGGGCAAACCCCTGCCGGAGCTGTTGCCGGAGGATCTGCAGCAGCAACTGGCCCGCCCCCTGATGCAAATTGCCCGCGGGGATCAAGAAGCAGAGGAAGTTCGCGTCAACCTCACCGGCCCTACCAAGCGCGTCATTCGCATTCTGCTTTCACCGGTGTCGGATCCGCGGCGGCAAAATCTCAAGGGGATCGTGATGACGGTGCAGGACATCACCCGCGAGGTGGAGCTCAACGAAGCCAAGGCTCAATTCATCAGCAACATCAGCCACGAGCTGCGCACCCCCCTCTTCAGCATCAAGTCTTTTATCGAGACCCTCTACGAGTACGGCGAGCAGATGTCCTCGGCGGAGCGGCTGGACTACCTGGAAATTGCCAACCGCGAAACCGATCGCCTCACCCGCCTGGTCAACGATGTTTTGGATTTGTCTCGTCTGGAATCGGGCAAGCAGTACCACTTTGAAGGTGTCGACATCGCGGCAGTGATCGAGCAGACTTTGCGCACCCACCAACTGCAGGCCCGCGACAAAGGGATCCAGCTGCGCAAGTTCGTCGATCCGGATCTGCCGCTGGTCTGGGGCAACTACGATCTGCTGCTGCAGGTGATGACCAATCTCCTGGGCAATGCCCTCAAGTTCACCCCCTCAGGGGGCCTGGTGACGGTACATGCCCACCTGGTGGTTCAGGCGGATGGATCCCCGCAGGCAGTGCGGGTGGCAGTGGCCGATACAGGCATTGGCATTGCCCCAGAAGATCAGGAGCGGATTTTCGACCGCTTTTTCCGGGTGGAGAACCGCGTGCATACCCTGGAGGGGACGGGCTTGGGCTTAGCCATTGTGCGCAACATTCTGGAAAAGCACCACACCTGCATCCGCCTGGAGAGCAAGCTAGAACAGGGATCCACCTTCTGGTTCGACCTGCACCTGTACACTGAAGAGGGACCGCTGGAGTTCGAGGTTCAGCCAGCCGAGACGGATCCCCCCAGTTGCTGCTGGCGGGAGCATGCCTCTAACCCCCAAAACCCTGAACTTTGCTGAATTTACTGAGCTTTAGGCGGTTTGGCAAAAGTCATTGAGAGGGATATAGTAGACCAAGTTTCCCCCTGATCCTTGAGTCCACCGCAACGGTTGCCGGGAAGTGAAGGGGGAAAGCGCTCGGGGGGTATTCCTCAGGGCTTTGCGGGATACCGCCTTCCTGCTCAGAGATAGGCAGGATGCGATCGCTTCTTTCCTGAACCATGTTCAGGAGAGTTCAGCGTGAATGTATCAGCACTCCCATCAACGCTGAGGATATGAAGGGCATACCGGCCATTTTTTGGGGGTTGGGCCTCAGTTTCGCATTTTTGTGCCACACTGGTGACCTCTACCACCACACAGGGGGGCTGGGCAACCCGCTGTTGGCCACCGGCGAAAACGTCACTTCTCTGCTGCTGGCGGTGGTGGCGGTGCTGTTGATGGGTTGGCTCGTGCGCTGGCTGGGCAAAGGCGCGGTGAAGCTGGGGTTGCGCAGCAGAAATGTCGATCCCCAGTCTCAGGGATCCCCGCCGACGGCTGTTCTACACTGGAGAAGGTTTTAACTGGATGGTTTTGCCATGCCGCCTCGCTGGCCCCGGAAGCCCTCCCGTCGGGATCCCGAATTTCGCAAGCTGGATGATCGCTATACCTATGCCGCCCACCTGTCTGTTTTCCTCTGTAGCGGGTCTGGGCTGGTGTTTTTTCAGCAACTGTACCGCGCGGATTGGCCGTGGCTGGTGCCCCTGTTGGGCTGGTGGGCTTTGGGGCTAGGGATCCACAGCTTCTGGATCTTTTTTGTGGCCCGCTATCCCGTCGAGGTCGGCTTTGGGGAGCTCACTCCCGGCGCGCATGAAAACCCAACAGCCGCGGAGACGGATCCCTCCAGAGCCAGCTAGGACTTAGAGAGGGGATGATCCCCTTGCTCCTGTTCTCAGCCAGGGGAGGTAGAAGCTCCACCTGGTCGTCGTTGTCGCTGCAGCAGTAGGGGGGAGAGGTCGCTCTCGTCGTAAATATCCCCCACCAGCTCCTCCAAAATGTCCTCCAGCGTGATCAGGCCGGTGGTGCCGCCGAACTCATCCACCACGATCCCCAGGTGTTGGCGAGAGCGCAGCATTTCCTTGAGCAACAGGCTGACCCGCTTGGTGTCCGGCACAAAAAAAGGCGGTGCCATCGCCTGGGTCACTTCGGCATTGCCTTTTTGATCGAGATAGCGCAAGGCTTGCTTGAGGTGGATAATGCCGACGATCTCGTCCTTGGATTCTCCCTGCACGGGGATGCGCGAGTAGCCCGTTTCCAAACAGAGCTTCACCACATCCTGCAGTGTTTTGTCGTGGGAGATGGTCTCCATCTTGACTCTGGGCTTGGCCACATCCCGCGCTTGGAGTAAGTCCAAAGCCAAGGCACCGCGGAACAGCCGCCGTTTTTGCCAATCCAGCAGCCCCCGCTGCCCCAACACATCGATCAGCAGCTCCAAATCCTTGAGAGAAGCGGTGGCCGTCAGGGGGGAGAATTCCAATAGATTGAAGAGCCTGCTGACAACCCACTCAAAAGCGTCGCTAAAAGGGCGCAGCAGCACCGATAGGACATGAACAGGCCGCACCACCCAGCGGAACACCCCTAGCGGATGGCTCACCGCCAAGGACTTTGGGGCTACTTCTCCAAAGAGGAGCACCACAATTGTGGTGGGCACGGTGGCGGCCAAAGCTCCAATCTGGGTTCCCAACAGTTCAATAGAGAGGGTTGTGGCCAGAGCAGCAATGCCGATGTTGACAAAGTTGTTCACCAGCAACAGGGTGGTGATCAGCCGCGAGCGCTGTTGTTGGGCCAGTCGATACAAGCCCTGCGGATCCCCTTGCTCTTCGATCAGAGATTCCAGGCGCAGGTTGTCCATGGCCGTGATGGCGGTTTCGGCCCCAGAGCAAGCTCCTGAGAGGAGCAGCAGAAAGGCCAAGAGAAAGACATTAACCATAGCGCTCCGTTCGCGACGGCGGAACGGGATACAGGTAGCATTGGCTCATCGAGAGAAAAGCGGGTCGGCCTATTTCCATCATCAACGGGATCCCCTCCGGCACCTCAACACCTCGGTGGTTTTGCCAAAGTTCATCACTCAACCCATAGCTCGGCATCCGTGCCCCCTCATCAACTGCATCTTCAACGAAAATCTTCAATGAGAAATGAGAGAGGGATCAAGCTGTTCAAACCGGCCAGCTCCCTGAAAATCATGCGGAAATCTGACTTGTCCCGTTGATTTAGTCTTGATTGAGTCAAAGCTACTGATCTAAACGGGCCGGGCCAGATCGCTCCAAAAGCTGCCGGTACAACGTTACAATTTTGTCTTGCACCTCGGATTGGCTCAGGTGATCTGTGTCGATCAAGATGGCATCGGGGGCAGGCCGCAAAGGAGAAATCAGCCGTTCGCTATCACGGCGATCCCGCTGCTCGATTTGCGCCTTCAATTCTTCAAGGGGTACCATTTGCCCTTGGGCTTGGAGTTGGTGTTGCCGACGCTGCGCCCGCTCCCCAACAGAAGCGGTCAAGAAAACCTTCAGCTCTGCATCAGGAAAGACGTGGGTGCCGATATCCCGCCCCTCCAAGACAGCACCGCCATCCCGGCCAATGCTGCGTTGCCGCTTCACCAGCTCCTGGCGTACTCCCGGCACTGCCGCCACGTGAGAGACCCAGCGGGTCACTTCCGGAGAGCGAATGGCCTGGGTAATTTCTTCGCCATCGGCCCAGATGCGGGTCGGCTCTGTCGAAGAGGTGCCGCTCTGCAGGGTGAGCTGGGTTTGGGCGGCCAGTTGGGTGAGTTGCTCGGCATCGTCCAAAGGGATACCCCGTTGCAGTGCCAGCCAGGTGATGGCTCGATACATGGCCCCCGTGTCCAAGTACAAAAGCTGCAGCTGGGCGGCTACTGCCCGCGCCACGGTGGATTTTCCGGCTCCAGCCGGGCCGTCGATGGCAATCAGCGGGCGACGCGGGGGAGAGGTCGTGCCGGAAGAAGGGGGTGCCGCATGCTGGACTCTCTCCGGCAAGGGATCCCCTTGCTCTGGGGAAAGGAGCAGGTTGTCGATCAGGCGAGTCTGCCCCACATAGGCAGCAATGGCCAGCAGGCCCTTGTCTTCCACCCGCGGCAGCGGTTGCAGCGTTTGGGGATCCACCAATTCCAGGTATTGCAGTTGCAGCTCTGGGGTATGCTCCAGCTCAGCACGGGCGGCGGCAAGGATCCCTTCTGCTGAGGGATCCCCGGCCTGCCAATGGTCATATCCCCGACGCAAGGCCCGGTACAGCCCGGCAGCCACCTGTCGTTCAGCAGCAGAAAGGTAGCGGTTGCGGGAGCTACAGGCGAGGCCATCGGCTTCTCGCACCGTGGGGCAGGGAACAATCGTGGTGGGTATTTGCAGATCCCGAACCAAACGCTGAATGATCGCCAGTTGCTGGGCGTCTTTTTGGCCGAAGTAGGCCCGCTGCGGCTGCACCAGGTTCAGCAGTTGCAGCACAATGGTGGCTACACCGCGAAAGTGGCCAGGTCGGTGGGGGGCGCAGAGGGTCTGCAGAAGGGATTCGGGGGGCATGACCCAGGTGCGGTCGCTTCCGGTTGCCGGATTGGCTCCCATCTCTTGCGGGTCAGGGGCAAAGACCACATCCACACCTGCTGCCTCGCACAAAGCTCGGTCCCCCTCTTCGTCGCGGGGATAGCGATCCCAGTCTTCGTTGGGGCCAAATTGCAGCGGATTGACGAAAATGCTGACCACCGTGTGGTCACACTCTTGCCGGCAGCGGCGGATTAGGCTGAGATGGCCCTCATGCAGGGATCCCATCGTGGGCACCAAGCCAACTGTGGATCCCCGCCAATCGGCTACCTGCTCCCGCAAAGCAGCAACTGTGCGCAGCCAGTGCATTGCCATGCCACCTCAATCTCTCTCTCCCCTATGGGTTTTCTCCAACCCCCCCAAAGGCTGCTCCTACAGGCCGATCTTGTTGCTGCGTTGATACTGCCTGTAGGCTGCCACGAATAAGCCCGCCAAGGTGACCACTACCATGCCCAAGACGATCCCCAACAAAATCGGCTCGATCACAACACAGACCTCCCAGTTCAAACCTAGATCATGATAAGCCAAGCCCAAACCCATCCTCACCCTTTCCTGTCAAGGGAATTGAGCGGGCATCCTCGAATACAATGCAGGGAATCGGCGAAGCCGTTGAGGTTGCACACCCACAACCCATGAGATCAATTGCCTTGTCCGGGGATGGCGGAGACTTGAAGGGGCGCCTGTCCGAACTGGAAGAGCAACTGCGCCCTTTGGCAGACAAGGCCGTTCCCCTGCTGGTGGCAGACTCCGATCCGGTGCAGGTGTGGGCGGCAGTTTTGACCTGCCAACGCTTGGGGATCCCGCTGTTCCTGGGTAATCCCCACTGGGGAGAACGGGAATGGGGACAGGCTTTGGCGGATATGGGATCCGGCTGGTGCTGGCGCCAGGGCCGACTGGAAGGGGATCCCGCCCCCTTGAATCCGCGCCTGCGAGAGTTGCGGGAAGCTGTGCCCAGCTCCCATTGGCCGCTGATCGGCATCCCCACCGGTGGCTCCGGCGGCCAGATAAAATGGGCCATGCACTCTTGGCTGACCCTCAGCGCCTCGGCCAAAGCCCACCAACAGCACTTTGCCGTTGGGCCTGTACACAGCTATTGCGTTCTGCCCTTGTACCACGTCAGCGGCTTGATGCAGGCAGTCCGCTCCTGGCTGAGCGGTGGGCAGTGGGTTGTCTGGGATTGGAAACGGCAACAGCAGGCCAAGGCTTGGGATCCCCCTTTGCCGGGGAGCTTTCTATCGCTGGTGCCCACTCAGTTGCAACGGCTGTTGCTCAGCGCCCATCCGGGAGTTTTGGAGAGCCTGCGCCAATTTCGGGCCATTTTGGTCGGCGGTGGCCCCACCTGGCCCAGCTTGCGGCAACAGGCCCGGCAACTTCACCTTCCCCTTGCCCTCACCTACGGTATGACCGAGACCGCCTCCCAGGTGTGTACGTTACTGCCAGAAGCCTTTTGGCAAGGGAGCGACAGTCTGGGTCGGCCTCTGCCCCACGCCACGCTCCAGATCCGCAGCGAAAAAGGGGATCCCCTACCCGTCCAGACAGTGGGCTCTATCCACGTCTGGGCCGAATCCCTGGCCCTAGGCTACTACCCCTTGGCGGGGGAGGCTGAGGGCCTGGGCAAGTGGCAACAGCAGGGTTTTGCCCCTGGGGATTGGGGCTACCTCGACTCCCAAGGTCACCTCCATTGGCTGGGTCGAGCCGATGACCTAATCCTAACCGGCGGGGAAAAGGTGATGGCTGCAGAAGTGGAAGGGGAGATCCGAGCCAGCGGCTGGGTGGAAGATGTGTGCGTGTTGGGCCTACCGGATGCCGAATGGGGGCAGCAGGTGGTGGCGGTGGTCGTCCCCAAAACAGGGATCCCGGCAATCCCCAAAGAGCTGGAGATGCACCTGAAGCAACACCTAAGCCGCCAACTGAGTCCCTTCAAGCACCCCAAGCACTGGCTGTGGTGTACGGGGATCCCGCGCAACCCTCAGGGCAAAGTCAACCGCCAACAACTCCGGCAGTGGGCAGCTCAGACGTTGGGGATCCCAACGCAGGCAAGTTAGCGGGATCCCTCCCGAATGCCCAGACGGGCTAAATCTCGCTTGATTTCAAAGGCCAATTCTCGGTTGTGCGGCTCCGTGGCCAAAGCTTTTCTCAAGTAGGCTTCCGCCTGCTGATAGCGCCCCTCGTAGATCAAATGGTTGCCGAAGCGCTGGTAGGCCAACGCCAAGATGTGGATGGCCTCGCTGGAGTTGGGAAACCGTTTCAGCAGCGCCTCTGCCTGGGCCACCGCCGTGGGCAACTTCCGCTCCCGCCAGGCTGCCTTGACGCGGGCAATCCCCTCCTTGAGCCCTTCCGGATTGGGCTGCTCTGCCGATGAGGGGCCTATGCTGCGAATGACCACCCGCCTTTCGCCGGCAGCAGGAGAGCTGGGTGGAGATTGACGTTGTGCATCGTAGCGCCGCCGCTGCTCAGGGTCGCTCAGCACTTGGTAGGCTTGGTGGATTTGTTGGAAACGCTCTCGGGATCCCTCCCCTGCCACATCAGGGTGAAACTGCCGCGCCAACCGTCGAAACGCCTGTTTAATCTCTTCAATGTCCGCTGCAGGAGATAGGTTCAGGATCGCGTAGTGACATACTCCCATCGCTGACCCTACGGGTACAGGGTGGGCTTCTCGCTTCATCGGGGAGCTTTCGCAAGAACCCTCAGCGAGCAGACACGGGATGTCCCACCGCGTAGTTGCACCAGATTCCGGCAAAAGCCGTTTTGTGCAACTGCTCCCATCATACACCATGTGGGGGTATCTGTATCCCAGCACTGACCCTACGGGTACAGCGCGGGGCTTAGCTACCCCCACACCCCCATAAGCTAAGGGATCGGGAAAAGACCTGGCCAAAAACCAGCTCTAGTCTATCGCTGCGGCCCTGGCTTGACCAAGGGATCCCACCAAGCGCTTGGTTCTCCCGCTTCCCTCAGCAGCAGGGATCCAGTGTTAGACTTTGCCCAAGTTGTTTGGAGCCTCCATTCCGGCCTATCGAGGATCCCTTCCTGTTGCCCAACTTCATTGCAACTTGGCTTTTTTATTTCTATCTGTTATGAGTGAATCGCTTCATCAAGCTCTTGCCAATCGAGATCTAAAACAATTATTGGCCCATTTGCAGCGGGGGGAAGATGTGAATGCTGTCGATGCTCAGGGAATGACTTTGCTTCATAAAGCGACACTCCTTGGCCATCTGGGACTGCTGGACTTGCTCTTAGTATATGGCGCCTCCCCCAATGCCTTAGATCCCACAGGTGCTACCCCTCTCCATTTGGCTGCCGACAGCGGCCAGGTCAAGCTGGTGGAGCGTCTCTTGAGGGCAGGCAGTGATATCAATCTCCCAGATAACCATGGCTATACCCCTCTCCATCAGGCTGCTTTAACCGATCAGGTAGAAGTAATCGGTCTGCTCATCCAAAAGGGAGCCAACACTGGTCGTGTTCTCCACTGGGCCACAGCCACCGGTCGAAAAAGCATTCTGGCCCGCCTCTTATCCAAGGGAGCGCCGGTGGACGCTACTGATGAGACAGGCCGAACCCCTCTGCATGAAGCTGCCACTCAAGGGAACTTGGGGATTGCTCGCTTTTTGCTCTTGTACGGGGCCAATGTGAATGCACGCAACCGATTCGGGGCGACACCGATGCACTGGGCTGCTTGGGAAGGACACATCGAAATCCTGGAGCTTTTGCTGGAAAATGGAGCCGAACTAAACCCTCGCAATGAAGATGGGCATACCCCCTTAGCCTATGCACAAAAACGCCAACACAGGCTGGCTGTCCAATGGTTACAAGATCGAGGAGCAACTCTTTAGCTTAGTATCAAGTTTGGCATAGAGAGTAAAACAAAAGTTAATGAAAATGCTGCTATTTCAAGTCATAGGGTATTTGGTCTTCCTCCCTTCTCATGAGATGGGGTTTGAGAGTGAGGCTAACCCCTACAGAAAAAAGGAGAGAGGCTGTTAGGCTTTCCTCCCTCCAGTCTCTTCGTCGCGGTTAGCGTTAACGCCAGCTAGATTCTAACTGATTCTTCCACCTGATTCAACTTTTTTCTAGAGTTTCTCTTGAGCCCAACATAAATTTTTGAACGACAAAACAAGACATAGGACAGACAGTTTGTCCCAAAAGGTTGGTCTTTTTCCTTAGCTTCTGACAAGTTTGCAAAGGAAACTAGAGCAGCAATCTTTGTATTCGGTCTTGTCTTCCGGTTCCCGAAGCCAGATTGCCCCCTTCCAAAGCCATAACCCTCAGCCGCTGTTGCTCCTTTACACTGCCACCTCCACAGATTGACATGAGCAAGCAAAGAATCTCTCTATCAACTGATTCTGACTCTCATTAGCACAGAACCTTGCTTAGCCTTGGAGAGGAGAAAAAGGGATCCCTGCTGACGCAGATGGCCAGCTCTGCCAGCACAGGATCCCTGCCGCATCCAAGACAAGAGAGGAAGACTGATGGATATGACTCCACCACTCAACTGAGTAACAGCATAGCTTTATTGAGATTGAATTGCAATACCTAGCCAACGTAAGAGGAAATGTTCTTGACAAAACTGCTTCAAGTAGTCGTTTCAAGTTAGGGTGAGACGCTTGGGCTACTGAGGAGAGCCTTCTGATTCCCTGTATTCAAGGCTTTAGGTATGGGTGCAGTGTCCCAGTTTGAATCGAAATGGCCACAAGCAGAGTACCTGGGCTAAAGGGTAATTGG
The DNA here is from genome assembly GCF_054060435.1 of Thermostichus sp. MS-CIW-34. NCBI lineage: Bacteria > Bacillati > Cyanobacteriota > Cyanophyceae > Thermostichales > Thermostichaceae > Thermostichus > Thermostichus sp. MS-CIW-34. The sequence goes on from NZ_JBSSDE010000013.1 coordinate 17,125, forward strand.
CCAAGATTTGCAGTTTCAGCCCTCTTGAGAGGATAGGTCGCGGAGTTGTGGGCACAGCACAGGTTCAAGGGGGGGTGAGGGGCTGATAGCAGTCGTGGTTCTTATTACCCTCTATTTCAACTGCTCGCGCAGCGGGCCGGAGGCCTTAGCAGGAAGCAACCGGTCGTTTGTTTCACCTTGACGGTGAGATAAATGACTACGCGTTGCGGAACAGTAGGTAACCTCACTGCCATTCAAATGCCGTGGCGGGCGAAAAATCAAACCTTGGCCCAATGGATCCCTAGCCACGATAGCTGAGTCGCCTGGCAGGAGATCGAACCTGACGGCGTTTTCTGCGCCAGCGTTTCCAGCGGGAGACCATCCAGTCGCTTAGGCTGTGGTTCACCGATCCCAGTTCCAACCCCATCCCAATCCAAAAGAGCATCTCGGCGTGAACTTGCAGCAATTGCCAGAGATCGCTGCCCCACACCCAGGGTTGCCACATCCACCAGCCCAACCGGGATCCCAGCCAAGCCCCCAGCAGGCCAGCTCCTCCTGCCCATAGGCTCAAGTACAGCACCCGCACGGCGGTGCCCACAATCGGCCCATGAGACCAAAAGGAGCGATGCCGCATCCACTTGCGGTAGGGCAGCCAAATCCAGCGCAAGAACAGCCAGCGTTGATACTGTCGGGAACAGGTGTCCAGATCTCCAGAAAACATCAGGCCGCTGAACAGATAGGCGGATCCCACAGCCAGGGCAACTGTGGTGCTGTTCCCCAACACACCGGCGGCTAGGGTGATGCCGGGGGCCGTCCAGAGGGTAATGCGATCGTGGGTGGATCCCAGCGGCATAAAGCCAGAGCAACAGTACACGACTGCGGCTCAGTCTACCCGCAAGCAAAGGAGAAAGCCTGCTCCAGCCCTGGGATCGCTCCGCCGGATCTTGAAAAACTTAAGCCTGCTGCTCCCCAGGGATCCCTCGATTCAGGCGATCCAACACCTGCAACTGTCGGTAGAGCATTTCAACCCGTGGCAGATGGATCCCAGCTTGTCGAGCGTACTGCAGGGGGTTGCCGAAGATCACCTGCAGTTCCAGAGGACGTTTGCGCTCATAGTCGATTTTCATGCTGGTGCGGTAGGGGGCCATTTTCTCGGTATTGGTGAGCATTTCTTGGATCAGGGAGTCGGGAAGCAGGCGATCACAAGCTGCAGCTCCCTGTATCACCTCCTGCATCAGCGTTTCCGCCAAAGCACGGGCCTCAGGGTCTCGAATCATTTGCTGAGTATCGGCATTGAACACCACCGAGAGGCCGTTGAAGGGAATATTCCAGACCAGTTTCTGCCAGCGGGCCAACATCAAATCTGGAGAGAGAGAGGTCGGGATCCCTGCCCGTTGAAAATCGGCTTGAACTTGTTGAAGGCGGGGCGTGATCCCTTGGGGGGCATAGCCAGGGCCGTACTCTGCCAGCAGCACCGAACCGTAATCCAGATGGTGAATGTGGCCGGGGCCAACCTTATTGGAGCTGATGAAGCAGAGGCCCCCCATGACCCGCTCTGGGCCAACGCAATCGGCAATCTCGGGTTCCACCCCCAGCCCGTTTTGCAACAAGATCACCACGCCATTCTCGGCCAACACAGGCGGGATCAAGTGCGGCAGAAGCGCATTTTGGGTGGCTTTCAAAGCCACGATCACGCCTTCGCAAGCCGGCATGTCCTCCACGGCTGCGTAGGCATTCACCTGGGGCAAATGAAAATCCCCCCAGCAGGACTGCACCCAGAGGCCGCTTTGGCGAACATGGTCATAGTCGCTGTGCAGCAGAAAATGCACCGAAAAGCCCGCCTGTTGCAATTTCGCCCCATAAAATCCTCCCAAAGCGCCCGTGCCCAAAACAGCGTAGCGGCGGGTTTCCGGCAACCAAGACATGGCAGTGAGTTTCGGCAGGTCATCCCTAAAATACCGCACCCCAGCGCTGGCTCAGGGTTTAATCTTTGCTGTTTTGTCTATCAACAGCACCCGCTCTTCTGCATCGGTTTCCCGCAGATGGACTCTCACCGTTTGCTCCGGTTCTGTAGAAAGCTGACAACCGCAGTAATCGGGCTGGATGGGAAACTGTCGGTGACCCCGGTCAATCAACACCGCCAATCGCACCCGTTCCGGTCGCCCAAAGTGGTTTAGGGCCTCCAAAGCCGCCCGGACGGTGCGACCGCGAAAGATCACATCATCTACCAGCACCACCTCTTGGCCGGTTAGGTCACGCGGCATTTCGCTGCGATCGGGGGTGCGCAACCCGCCGGCGCTCAAATCGTCGCGGAAAAAAGTGATGTCCAGCTCCCCCACTTGGGGCGGGATCCCCAGCAGAGTGGCAATCCGATCCCGCAGGCGGTAGGCCAGGGGAACTCCCCGGGTGCGAATGCCGATCAACGTCAACTTTTGGGGGTGGGGGTGATCCCTGCCGATCGCCTCTGCCAGACCCTCGATCAGCCCGGCCAACTGCTCCGCATCGAAGACCTCGATCTCGGACATGGATCCCTGTCGCCCCCTCGCCAATCGCGGATCTGGTCTGTAGAAGACTTTAACAAAACGCGCGGAATTCCCCACCCTCTGTAGGGTGGGGATGGATAGCGCCACTGGATTTGTGGAGCACTCAGAACTGGGACAGGTGGGGGTAGGATAACGCATATGGCAACCAGAAGGCAGACCTTTCGACTGTATCCCAGCAAAGCTCAGGAAAAGGCTTTGCTCGAGGCTCGTCGTCTGCACTGCTACCTCTACAACGCCTGTGTCAGCCACCGGGAAACCGAGTACAAGCTCCACCGCCGAACGGTGACCTACCTGGAACAGCAGAACCTACTCCCCGAATTCAAGCAGGTGTGGGTGGAGTTTGCCCAACTGAACTCCCAAGCCCTGCAAGCCACCGTCAAGCGGGTGGATTATGCTTACCAACGGTTCTTTCGAGGACTGAGTAGGAAGCCGAGGTTCAAGTCCATTCGCCGGTATTCGGGCTGGACGTATCCTGCTCGGTCGGGGTGGAAGGTCAACAGCACGGGGAAGCATGGCACGGTCACACTCAATGACTTGGGCATTACCCTGAAAATGCGCGGTCAAGCCAAGCATTGGGGCGTGCCAACAACGCTGACCCTTGTCTACAAGCCGTCCCGGCGGCAGTGGTTCGCTTCGTTTACGGTTGAGGTTGCCATACCAGAGCCTAAGTTTGGGTCGCAGTCGGATTTGCAGTACGAATCTATCGTTGCCTATGACTTGGGTACAGAGACCGCCCTGACGTTGTTTGACGGGGCGGAGTTTCGGGAGATTACTAATCCCCGCTTTACCCAGCGGAGTGAGGAGAAGATTCGCAGAGTCGCCAGACTGAAGCGCAGAAAGCGTGCCCCTAAAAAGGGCGTAAAGGCTTCCAGGAGATGGAAGAAAATTCACCGGCGGGAAGCGCAACTGCAAGCAAAGGCTGCTCGTCAGAGAAGAGACTGGCAACACAAAGTTACGTCAGAGATAGCTTGTCGTTATGGCGAAGCGCTCCGCGCCGCCGTAGGCGAACGGCGTAACGGAGAAGCTGCATGTCAAAGGGATGACCCGCAAGGGTGGGAAGCGCAAGGCAGGGCTAAACAAGTCGATTTTGTCGGTGGGGTTCGGTACATTGAACCAGATGATTACCTACAAAATCGAGCAGAAAGGTGGTTTAGTTCTCATGTTTCCTACGCAAACCCTCAAGCCCTCGCAACGCTGTCCCAAGTGCGGGGCAGTCCACAAGGAGTGGGCGGACTTGAGCAACCGCTATCATGTCTGCTCTGGTTGTGGGTTTGAAATCCCGAGGGATCGGGGCTCGGTGATGGTGATGTACAACGTTGCCACTAATCGGCAACCGGGGTTGGGAACCGGCCTCGTGAGTCTTGGATGCTTCAGCTCTACTTCAAAGTCCTGCGGGGCTATGAAGCACCTGGGGCAGAGGAAGAGACTAAAATCCTGCCGTCAAGGGGATGGGGCATCAGAAACCCCATCCGCCTATGCGGTGGGGTAGTTCATGATAGCCCAACCTGCCGGCGGGATCCCTATCCGGTAAGATAAAACCAGAAGCAATTCTAAAACCAGAAGCAATTCCCAAGCCATGGAGGTTTCCTTGAGGGAGGGATCCACGATGTCTGTTGCTTGGCTGGCTTCGGTTCTGGCGAGGCGGTCTTGGCTGAGCCGTTTCCTGCGGGGGATGGTGCTTTGCGGGCTGATACTCTGCCTGGGGGTTACTCCGCTGGGATCCCCGGCCCAGGCAGAGGACTACACCAAACGAGATCTGCAGGGGGTGAGCTTTGCAGGGCAAGACCTGAGCGGCTGGAAGTTTCTCAAGGCCAACCTGCGCCAAAGCGATCTCAGCCACGTGAAGGCGGCAGGGGCAAACCTATTCGGGGCCAATCTCAGCAAAGCCAACTTGCGCGGGGCCGACCTGCGGGGGGCCACTTTGGACATGGCCAACCTACAGGGTGCGGATCTGCGAGAAGCGCAACTGCAGGACAGCATGATGTGGCTGGCCCGAGTCGAAGGGATCCAAATTGATGGGGCCGATTTCACCAATGCCTTAATACGGCAAGACGCCCTCTCCATCCTCTGTGAACGGGCCACCGGCGTTAACCCTGTAACTGGTCGGGCCACCCGCGACACCCTCGAATGTAACTAGCCCTCACCCCCTCTCCTCTGGGAGAGGGGAGATCTGGAATCTAGGGCTCAGGAGCTGGGAGCGGCTGCCTCAGAACGGGTGGGCTTGCGTTGAAACTGGCTGAGCAGCGAATTCCAGGCCAAGCGGGCCATCGACAACAGCCAATTCCCCTCCAACTCCCTAAACAAGTCCATGTTCAGCTTGAAGGCATAGTTGGCCTCTGCCACAATGCGGTCGATGGTGGTTTGATCCAGCTCCAACGCATCCAGCTGGGCGCGGTAGCGCTGCTTGAACTTGCCCTCGTGGGGGATCTGCTCGAAATCGTAAAAAGCTGTTCCTTCCCCTGGCGGCAAGCCCATGGCCCGGCGGGCAATGTTTTTGAGGATTTGGCCACCCGACAAGTCACCGATGTAGCGGGTGTAGGCGTGAGCGATCAGGAGAAGTGGATCTTTTTCCACCACTTCTCGGATGCGGTTGACATAGACCTGGCAGGCAGGGGAGGGCTTGACCAAAGAGCGCCAGTTGGGGCCAACAAAATAATTTAAATCCTTCTCCAGGCTGGCCTTGCGCCACAGCTCTGGGTAGTAGAGCCGGCCCACCAGGGGGTGCTCTCGCAGTTGGGCAAAGCCCTCTTCCAGAGCACTGTAGACAAAGTAGAAATTGCCCACGTAGCGGCTGTAGGCCCGTTTATCCACCACTCCCTTCAGGAAACACTTGATAAAGGCCATGTTCTCGGCCATGGTGTGGGACTGCTTGGTGCCCTCTCGCAACTGGGCCGACAAGCTGTGGTCCCGGTTATACAGATCACTTTTTTTATTCTGATTGTTCTGACTTTGACTCACAAAACCCTCCTCGCCAACAAACTGTGCTTCATTAGATCACCCGCAGATCACCCGCAAGCCATCCCGAGGTTCCCCCAGCCTGAGAAGCTTTGTAAACCCATTCCCGATCCTTTCTCATGATTGATGGCTCCGCGTCTTGCCCCCTAGCCTGCATCAACAGCGTGCATCTCAAAAGCGACAAAGACCGGCGCCGCGTCCACCCTGGCGACCGGCTGAGCCTGTCAGAACCACCCCTCCGATCCCCACGGTCGACCGGAAATCCGAGCTGGAGCAGCGGATGATCCGCAAAAACGGTCAAAGATTAGAATAATCTGCCTGAGTGTGAATGGATGTGAACAATCCTTAAGGCATGGCGGAAACCGCCCCTGCCCCGGCAGCCAAAAGGGGATCCCCAGCGGTTTTGCCGAGATTTTCCAAGTGAGCCCTCAAGGGATCCGGACAGCCCCTCGACCTTTGTAACGTTCGTTGACGATCGTTGGCGGGGTTTCTATAATGGAAGGCCTGACTGCAGCGCGACCCCTCCCGAGCAACGCATGACACAATTAGCAGTGCAATCCCCTGTCGCTCCTACCTTTCCTGACCTGGTGGAGATTCAGCGGGAGAGTTTCTTGTGGTTTTTGCGAGAAGGGTTTGAAGAGGAGCTTCTCAGCTTTTCCCCCATCATCGATTACACCGGCAAGCTGGAACTGCATTTCCTGCCCGAATATCGCCCTGGGGATCCCTCCAAAGGGTACAAGATCAACCGCCCCCGCTACGACCCTGAGGAGGCCAAGCGGCGGGATGCCACCTATCAAGCGCAGATCCGGGTGCCCACTCGCCTGATCAACAAAGAGACCGGCGAGATCAAAGACATGGACGTCTTCATCGGCGAACTGCCCTTGATGACGGATCGGGGCACCTTCATCATCAACGGCGCCGAGCGGGTGATCGTCAACCAAATTGTGCGCAGCCCCGGCGTCTATTACAAATCGGAGCTGGACAAAAACGGGCGTCGCACCTACAGCGCCAGCCTCATCCCCAACCGCGGTGCCTGGCTGAAGTTCGAGACCGACAAAAACGGCCTGGTGTGGGTGCGCATCGACAAAACCCGCAAGCTCTCGGCGGCAGTTCTGCTGAAAGCCTTGGGCCTGAGCGACTCCGAGATTTACGACAACCTGCGCCACCCCGAATTCTTCCAGAAAACCATGGAGAAAGAGGGGCCCTACACCGAAGAAGAAGCCCTAATGGAGCTGTACCGCAAGTTGCGGCCCGGGGAACCCCCCACCGTATCGGGTGGCCAGCAGTTGCTGGAATCCCGCTTCTTCGACCCCAAACGCTACGATTTGGGCCGGGTAGGGCGCTACAAGCTGAACAAAAAGTTAAATTTGAACGTAGCCGAAAGTGTGCGGGTGCTTACCGTCACCGACATTTTGGCCGTCATCGACTACCTGATCAATTTGGAGTACGACATCGGCCATGTGGACGACATCGACCACCTGGGCAACCGCCGCGTGCGCTCCGTGGGCGAGCTGCTGCAAAACCAGGTGCGGGTGGGCCTGAATCGCCTGGAGCGGATCATCCGAGAACGGATGACAGTCTCCGAGTCGGAAAACCTCACCCCGGCCTCTTTGGTCAACCCCAAACCCTTGGTGGCGGCCATTAAGGAGTTCTTCGGCTCCAGCCAGCTCTCCCAGTTCATGGATCAGACCAATCCCCTGGCGGAGCTGACCCACAAGCGCCGGTTATCTGCCCTGGGCCCCGGCGGCCTAAGTCGGGAACGGGCCGGCTTTGCGGTGCGGGATATCCACCCCAGCCACTACGGCCGCATCTGCCCCATCGAAACTCCAGAAGGCCCCAACGCCGGGTTGATTGGATCCCTGGCCACCCACGCCCGCGTCAACCAGTACGGCTTTATCGAAAGCCCCTATTACCGGGTCGAGAACGGCGTGGTGCGCAAAGATCTGGGCATGGTCTACCTCACTGCCGATGAAGAGGACGAGTACCGCGTGGCCCCGGGGGATGTGCCGGTGGATGCCGAGGGCCGCATCACTGCCGACTTGGTGCCGGTGCGCTACCGCCAAGAGTTCACCACCGCCCACCCCACAGAAGTGCACTACGTCCAAGTGGCGCCGGTGCAGGTCATCTCGGTGGCCACCTCCTTGATCCCCTTCCTGGAGCACGATGACGCCAACCGTGCCTTGATGGGAGCAAACATGCAGCGGCAGGCGGTGCCCCTGCTCAAGCCGGATCGGCCCTATGTGGGCACGGGCCTGGAAGCCCAGGCGGCACGCGACTCCGGCATGGTGGTGGTGTCGCGCACCAATGGCGTGGTGACCTATGTCTCTGCCGACGAAATCGTGGTGCGGCCAGACGACGGCGGGGATCCAATTGTCTATCGCCTGCAGAAATACCAGCGCTCCAACCAAGACACCTGCCTCAACCAGCGTCCCCTTGTCTATACGGGGGATCGGGTGGTGGCTGGCCAGGTGCTGGCGGATGGCCCGGCGACCGAAGGGGGCGAGTTGGCTTTGGGCCAAAACGTGTTGGTGGCCTACATGCCCTGGGAGGGCTACAACTACGAAGATGCCATCTTGATCAGCGAGCGGCTGGTCTACGACGATGTCTTTACCTCGGTACACATCGAGAAGCATGAGATCGAGGCCCGGCAAACCAAACTGGGCCCTGAGGAGATTACCCGCGAGATCCCCAACGTGGGGGAAGATGCCCTGCGCGACCTGGATGAAAACGGCATTGTGCGCATTGGAGCTTGGGTGGAGGCCGGCGACATTTTGGTGGGCAAAGTCACCCCCAAAGGGGAGTCGGATCAGCCCCCAGAAGAGCGGCTATTGCGGGCCATTTTCGGGGAAAAGGCTCGGGATGTGCGGGACAACTCCCTGCGGGTGCCCAACGGCGAGCGCGGTCGGGTGGTAGATGTGCGCATCTTTACCCGCGAACAGGGAGATGAGCTGCCTCCCGGCGCCAACATGGTGGTGCGGGTCTACATCGCCCTCAAGCGCAAAATCCAGGTGGGGGACAAGATCGCGGGCCGTCACGGCAACAAAGGCATCATCTCCCGCATCTTGCCGATTGAGGACATGCCCTACCTGGCGGACGGCACACCGGTGGATGTGGTGCTCAACCCCTTGGGGGTGCCCTCTCGCATGAACGTGGGCCAAGTGTACGAGTGCCTGCTGGGCTGGGCAGCAGAACATCTGGGGGTGCGCTTCAAGCTGATGCCCTTCGACGAGATGCACGGTTTGGAAGCCTCCCGTCTGACGGTGGAGGCCAAGCTGAGGGAAGCCCGAGAGAAGACCGGCAAGGACTGGATTTTTAACCCGGAAGGCAAGTACTGCGGCAAAATCCAGGTGTTTGACGGTCGCACCGGAGAACCCTTCGACCAGCCTGTTACGGTGGGCCGCGCCTACATGTTGAAGCTGGTGCACTTGGTGGATGACAAGATCCACGCTCGCTCCACCGGCCCCTATTCTTTGGTGACCCAGCAACCGCTGGGGGGCAAGGCGCAGCAGGGCGGCCAGCGCTTTGGGGAGATGGAGGTGTGGGCTTTGGAGGCGTTTGGGGCAGCCTACATCCTGCAGGAGTTGCTCACCGTCAAGTCCGACGACATGGTGGGGCGCAACGAGGCTCTCAACGCCATCGTCAAGGGCAAGCCGATCCCTCGACCCGGCACGCCGGAGTCCTTCAAGGTGCTGGTGCGGGAGCTGCAGTCCCTCTGCCTGGATGTGTCGGTACACAAGGTGGAGGTGGACAGCGAAGGGCAAACCCACGATGTGGAAGTGGATCTGATGGCCGATACTTCCAACCGTCACACTCCCTCTCGACCCACCTATGAATCGGTTACGGCTGAGGATCTCTCGCCATCACCCGCCTTTACCAGAGTGCTCCGCACCGCTGACGCGAATGCCAGCCGCAGCCTTGAGGAAGATGAGGACGAGGAGGAGGAAGAGGACTTTTGAGGGTTGAGAGCGCTCCCCACCCTTGACGCGAACGTGACGGGGATCCCATTCAACCCAAGAAGGAGGGTGGGGCTTCCCTCTCCTTTGGGTTCAGCAAGCAGGAGGAAAACGGCGATGGCCAAAACAGAGCAACGCTTTGACTATGTCAAAATTGGCTTGGCTTCTCCAGAACGGATCATGGAGTGGGGCCAGCGCACCCTGCCGAATGGTCAAGTGGTGGGGGAAGTCACCAAGCCCGAGACCATCAATTACCGCACCCTCAAGCCGGAGATGGATGGTCTTTTCTGTGAGCGCATCTTTGGGCCGGCCAAAGACTGGGAATGCCACTGCGGCAAGTACAAGCGGGTACGGCATCGGGGGATCGTCTGCGAGCGCTGTGGGGTGGAGGTGACCGAGTCGCGGGTGCGCCGCCACCGCATGGGCTACATCAAGTTGGCCGCTCCGGTCACCCACGTTTGGTATTTGAAAGGGATCCCCAGCCACATCGCCACCCTGTTGGATATGCCGCTGCGGGATGTGGAGCAGGTGGTATACTTCAACGCCTACGTAGTGGTGGATCCGGGCAATGCCCAGAATCTCTCCTACAAACAACTGCTGACGGAGGATCAATTCCTCGAGATCGAAGATCAGATGTACGAGGAGGGATCCGAACTGCAACTGCCGGAGAACTGGGCGATGATCGGGGCGGAGGCCATCGAGCGCCTGCTCAAGGATATCGACCTGGAAAAAGAGGCGGAGCAACTGCGGGAGGAGATCACCACTGCTCGCGGCCAAAAGCGGGCACGCCTGATCAAGCGGCTGCGGGTGATCGACAACTTCATCGCCACCGGATCCCGTCCGGAGTGGATGGTGTTGCGGGTGCTGCCGGTGATCCCGCCGGATTTGCGTCCCATGGTGCAGTTGGATGGGGGCCGCTTTGCCACCAGCGACCTCAACGATCTCTACCGTCGTGTGATCAACCGCAACAACCGTCTGGCCCGGCTGCAGGAGATCATGGCGCCGGAGATCATTGTGCGCAACGAAAAGCGCATGCTCCAGGAGGCGGTGGACGCGCTGATCGACAACGGTCGGCGGGGGCGCGTAGTGGCGGGGGCCAACAACCGTCCCCTCAAGTCCCTCTCCGACATCATCGAGGGCAAACAGGGGCGCTTCCGGCAAAACCTGTTGGGCAAACGGGTGGACTACTCCGGACGTTCGGTGATCGTGGTGGGGCCCAGCCTGCGCATGCACCAGTGCGGCCTGCCCAAAGAGATGGCCATCGAGCTGTTCCAGCCCTTTGTCATCCACAAATTGATCAAGCGGGGCATCGTCAACAACATCAAGGCCGCCAAAAAGCTGATCCAAAGCAACGACCCGCAGGTTTGGGATGTGCTGGAGGACGTGATCGACGGCCACCCGGTTTTGCTCAACCGCGCTCCCACGCTGCACCGCCTGGGGATCCAAGCCTTTGAACCGATCCTGGTGGAGGGAAGGGCGATTCAACTTCACCCTCTGGTTTGCCCCGCCTTCAATGCTGACTTCGACGGCGACCAGATGGCGGTGCATGTGCCCCTGTCGTTGGAAGCCCAGGCGGAAGCGCGCCTGCTGATGCTGGCCACCAACAACATCCTCTCCCCGGCCACCGGCGCTCCCATCATCACCCCCAGCCAAGATATGGTGTTGGGGTGCTACTACCTGACGGCGGACAACCCCCACGCGCCAGATATTGGCGATCGCTTCTTCGCCAGCTTGGAAGATGCTCTCATCGCCTACGACCGCGGCGCCATCGGCCTGCACAGCAAGGTCTGGGTGCGCTACCACGGCCCGATGGAGTTGGGCAAGGGCGAAAAAGAGTCCGAGCCGCAAATCATCGAAGAACCGGGCGGCATTCGCCTCAAGATCACCAACTACCGCCGTATCCGCGAGGATCAAGACGGCAACGTGATCAGCCAGTACATTCGCACCACGCCGGGCCGGATCATTTTTAACAAGACCGTGCAAGATATTTTGTCTGCGTAGTTCATCCCCTGCCGTAGGACGGCTCTTCTCTCCCCTCTCTCCTCTTCTCTCTAGCGAGGCATCATGAGCGAAAAAGGACGATTTTCCGCTGGCCTGGCGCGGCAGGCTGCCGACGGTAACAAAGCCGACACCCCCTTGCCCCCTGTGCCCTTTCGCAACTATCAAATTGGCAAAAAAGAGCTGCGCAACCTAATTGCTTGGTCTTTTGCCCGCTACGGCACGGCCCGCACTGCTCAGATGGCGGATGCTCTGAAGACCCTGGGCTTCAAATACGCCACCCAGGCAGCCGTCTCCATCAGCGTTGAAGACCTGCGCGTTCCCCCCAGCAAGCGGCAGTTGTTGGCACAAGCGGAAGCCGAGATCGAGGCGGCCACCGAGCGCTATACCCGTGGAGAAATCACAGAGGTGGAGCGCTACCAAAAGGTGATCGACACCTGGAACCAGATCAACGACCAGATCAAAGAGGAGATGCTCAACAACTTCCGGCAGAACGATCCCCTCAACTCCGTCTACATGATGGCCAACTCGGGGGCAAGGGGGAACGTCTCCCAGGTGCGCCAGTTGGTGGGCATGCGCGGCCTGATGGCCAACCCCCAGGGGGAGATCATCGATTTGCCCATCAAAACCAATTTCCGCGAGGGCCTAACCGTTACCGAGTACATCATCTCTTCCTATGGGGCCCGCAAGGGTTTAGTGGATACGGCTCTGCGCACCGCCGACTCCGGCTACCTCACCCGCCGTTTGGTGGACGTGTCTCAGGATGTGATCGTGCGGGAATCCGACTGCGGCACCGACCAGGGCATTCTCCTGGAATACCTGATGGATGGGGACAAGGTGGTGGTGTCTTTGGAGGAGCGCTTGGTGGGCCGAGTGTTGGCGCGCGACGTGGTGCATCCACAAACCCAGGAGATCCTCGCCCGCCGCAACCAAGAAGTGGATCACGACTTGGCTAGAACCATTGCAGAGGCTGGCATCCGCCAGGTGATGGTGCGTTCTCCCCTCACCTGTGAAGCCAACCGCTCCGTGTGCCGGATGTGTTATGGCTGGAGCTTGGCCCACTCCCGCCTGGTGGATCTGGGGGAAGCGGTCGGGATCATCGCCGCCCAATCGATTGGGGAGCCGGGCACCCAGTTGACCATGCGCACCTTCCACACGGGAGGCGTGTTTACAGGGGAGGTGGCTCGCCAAATTCGCGCCCCCTTTGCGGGTGTGGTGCGGTTCCCGAAAAATCTGCGCACCCGCCCCTTCCGTACCCGCCACGGCGACGATGCTCTACAAGTGGAGGTAAACAACCAAATCATCTTGGAAGGCCCAGACGGTCAACGGGAGTCCTTCGACATGACTCAGGGATCCACCCTGCTGGTTCGGGACGGAGCCCAGGTGCAGCGGGATCAGTTGATTGCAGAGGTGTCCCTGGCCAAGGCCAGCCGTAAGAGCACCGAGAAAGCCCAGAAAGAGGTGGTGGCCGACCTGGCTGGAGAAATTCGCTTTGCCGATCTGCCTATCGAGGAGAAGACTGACCGCCAGGGTAACACCACCTACACTGCCCAGCGGCAGGGATTGATCTGGGTGATGTCTGGACAGGTGTACAACCTGCCTCCGGGGGCCGAGCCGGTGGTGAAAAACGGGGATCGGGTGCAGGCGGGGGATGTGATCGCCGAAACCTCGCTGGTGACGGAGCATGGCGGCATTGTGCGGCTACCGGAGCGCAGCGACACCAGAAGTGGGCGCGAGGTGGAGATCATCAACGCTTCGGTGGTGTTGCGGGAAGCACGGGTACGGGTGGAATCCCACCAGGGGCGGGAACAATTTTTGCTGGACACTTCCAGTGGGCAGACCTTTGTTCTCAAGGCTACTCCGGGCACCAAAGTGGGCAACGATGAGGTGGTGGCGGAGCTGATCGACAACCACTTCCGCAGTCAGACGGGAGGCTTGGTGAAGTTCGCCGGCATTGAGGTGGCACGGCGCGGCAAGGCCAAGCAAGGTTACGAAGTCATCCAGGGCGGCACCCTGCTGTGGATCCCAGAAGAGACCCACGAGGTGAACAAGGACATCTCCCTGCTGAACGTGGACGATGGCCAGTATGTGGAAGCAGGCACTGAGGTGGTGAAAGACATCTTTTGCCAGAATGCCGGTGTTGTCGAAGTCATCCAGAAGAACGACATTCTGCGGGAGATTGTCATCAAGCCGGGATCCCTGCATCTGGTGGACAACCCCGCCGACTTGGAAGTGAAAAGTGGCACCCTAATCCAGCCAGGGCAACCGGTGCTCAGCAGCATCGTTCCCGACCGACTGGTCTACCTGGAACACGTGGAAACTCCCGAAGGCCCAGGCTTGCTGCTGCGTCCGGTGCAGGAGTACGAGATCCCCGACCGGCCCTTGGTGCCCACTCAAGAGTCCACCAGCGAGTCCGGTCGCTCCATTCGTCTGCGGGCGGTGCAGCGGGTTCCCTTCAAAGATGGGGAGCGGGTGAAGTCGGTAGGCCCTGTAGAGCTCCTGCGCACCCAACTGGTGCTGGAAATCGATACCGACGCCCCACAACTGAAGGCCGATATCGAGCTGATCCAAGATGAGAAGGATCCAGATATTCGCCGCCTGCAACTGGTGATTCTGGAAACCCTGTTGCTGCGCCGCGACGTGGAAGCGGATCTGACGCAGGGGAGTACCCACACGCGGCTGTTGGTGAAGGAAGGAGACTCCATCGCCAGCGGAGATGTTATCGCCCGCACCGAAATCCAAGCCAAAAAGGCCGGGATCGTCCAAGGGATCCGCCAGGGAGCGGAAGTGGTACGGCGGGTGCTGGTGATTACCGACGACGATCTGGTGCAGGTGCCCCTGACGGGCCCAGCCAATGTGGAAGTGGGGGCGCTGGTGCGGGCTGGGGACGAGCTTGCTCCCGGGATCCCTTCTCCACAGTCGGGACAGGTGATGCAGATAACGGACGGCCAAGTCCTGTTGCGGATGGCGCGGCCCTACTTGGTTTCTGCGGGTGCCATCCTGCAGGTACGAGATGGCGATCTGGTGCAGCGGGGGGATTCCCTGGCCCTCCTGGTGTTTGAGCGGGCCAAGACAGGGGACATCATCCAGGGTCTGCCACGGATTGAGGAGCTGCTGGAGGCCCGCAAGCCCAAGGAAATGTGTGTTCTGGCCAAGCGGCCCGGCACCGTTCAACTGAGCTGGCGGGGAGAAGAGCCAGATCTCAAGGTCATCGAAGCCGATGGCACCGTTAGAGACTATCCTGGGCTGCCGGGGCAGAGCTTGATCGTGGTAGATGGACAGCCGGTGGGGGTGGGGGATCCCCTAACCGATGGCCCTGCCAACCCCCACGACCTCTTGGAGATCTACTACGAGTACCATCGCCAAACCTTGGGAGATGACCAAGCCGCACGGTTGGCTCTGCGGGAGGTGCAGCGCTTCTTTGTCAACGAAGTGCAGAACGTCTACCGCTCCCAGGGGGTGGAGATCTCTGACAAACACATCGAGATCGTGGTGCGCCAGATGACCTCCAAGGTGCGGGTGGATGATGGCGGCGACACCATCCTGTTGCCGGGGGAGCTGGTGGAGTTGCGGGAAATCCAGCAGATCAATGCCACCATGGCCATTACTGGAGGAGCGCCGGCCAAATACACGCCCGTCCTGCTGGGGATCACCAAGGCCAGCTTGAATACCGACAGCTTCATCTCAGCGGCCAGCTTCCAGGAAACCACCCGCGTGCTGACTGAGGCGGCCATCGAGGGCAAATCCGACTGGCTGCGCGGGTTGAAAGAAAACGTGATCATCGGGCGCCTGATCCCGGCAGGCACGGGCTTCACCACCTACGAGGAGATTGCCGCCGAGCCGGAGCCTGACGAAGAGGAGGAAGAGCCTGCGGTGTTGCCGGAGCTGCCGCCTCGTTTGATCTTGGAAGATGATCAATTGATCGACGATTCCACCCCTGCCTTCGACGAGCTAGAGGAGGATGACGACGAGGAGGAGGAGTAGGGCGCTGGGGATCCAGGATTGGGCCACTTTGCAAACTGAAATCGTCAGTTGCTGCCGCTGTCCCCGCTTGGTGGCTTGGCGAGAGTCAGTCGCCCTTCAGAAGGTGGCCCGTTTTCGGGAGCAGTCCTACTGGGGCAAGCCCGTTCCGGGATTTGGGGATCCGCAGGCGCGGCTGTGGGTGATCGGGTTGGCGCCGGCAGCCCATGGGGGCAACCGCACCGGGCGCGTGTTTACCGGGGATCCCAGCGGGGACTGGCTGTTTCGCGCCCTGTACCGAGCCGGGTTTGCCAATCAGCCCACCTCTACCCACCGAGAGGATGGCCTGCAATTGCAGGATTGCTACATCTCGGCAGTGGTGCGCTGTGTGCCCCCGGAGAACCGCCCCACCGCCATAGAAGCCAAGACCTGCCTGGGCTACCTGAAGCAAGAGCTGGAGCTGCTAACCCAGGTGCGAGTGATCCTGACGTTGGGGCATTTTGCCTTCCAACACGCTCTGACGCTCTTGCCACCTCTCAGGCTCCGTCCCCGCTTTGGCCACAACTGCGTTATTCCCCTGGCAGAGGGTCGCTATTTGCTGGCGTCTTACCATCCCAGCCGGCGCAACACGGCCACACGGCTGCTGACGGAGCCGATGTTGGATGCCGTTTTCGCGCAAGCCCAGCAGTTGCTGTCTGGTAAGCCAGCCCGACCGGCTGAGGATTAGGCGGGTTGCCAAGATTCGAGGCGATAGGCACTGTCCCAAAACAGCCATTCCAACCGGGAGGCAGTGACAAAAGCTGCCCTCATCTTTTCCCGCAGCGGTTCTGTAGCCTGCTGAGCGACGGAGTCGGTGATGTCCAAAGCCTGCTGCACCACTTGGGCAAATTCTTCCCCGGCGTAGGTGTCGATCCACTGTTGGTAGGGATTGTCAGGCTGCGCGGTGCGATAGATGGTGGATCCCACCTCTCGGTAGATCCAAAAGCAGGGCAGCACAGCGGCAATGGCCACCTCATAGGGATCCACAGCCGCCGCAGCCAACAAAAAACGGGTATAGGCGAAGCAGGCAGGGGCATAGGCTGTTTCGGGTTGAATGTCGTAGAGGCGAAAATAGCTTTCGTGCAGGCTGCGTTCGGCCACAATGGCTCCCAGGGCAAAGTTCAAGAAACTCACCACCTGCTCAGCCCCTTCGGAACGAGCTCCAATCAAGGCCAGGGCGCGGGCAAAGTCGGTGAGATAAAGAGCATCCTGCTGCAAGTAAAACTGGAACCGCTGCCGCGATAGGCTGCCCGCTGCCAACTCTCGGTTGAAGGGGTGATCGAGGATTTGCTTGTAGATGGGCTGAATGGCTTGCCAAAGGTGGGCTGTAAAGGACTGGGGCATGGCGACCGTCTCTCGGCGTTTGGTCTTCAGCTAGAAATTGCAGGAGCCCCGCACTGTACCTATAAAGTCAGTGTTGGGAGGAATGCTATAATAATACTGCGGGCACCAGAAACGGTTTTTTTTAAGGCACTGGTAACAGTCGATTGGGGGTGCAGTAAACCACCCCAGAGGCTCGTGGTTGGCTTGCTAACTGCAGGGCTACTAAAAGCCCGCTCCGTACCGCCTAGCGGTTGGTGTCAGGTAGTTTACTCGATTGGTGATTGACCTGACCAGGGCCAGCACCTCTGCTGGGGCTGAGGCTTTCTTCATTTTGAATCTCAATTAGGCTTCGGGCATGAGGGGGCGGAACCCATGCTTGCGGGAAAGCTGCCCGATCAGATCCAATTTCTCAAGGGTGATCAAATTACGGCCCCAACTGAAATTGGTGTACAGCCCCTCAAACTCCAGCAGCATGGATTCAGCAAAGCAGGCAAAAAGCTGACGGGCCGGGTTGGCCACATTCAAAAACTGCATGATGTTCCATTCAATATCCAAAGAGTGCTCCACCATCCCCCCGTCAATGACGTAGAGTCCCTTTCGCTGCAAGCTGGAGGCGATGTTCTTCGGGTAGCCACCGTCGATGATGACACAGGGATCCGGCAAAACTTGGGGATCGAGGGCCATGCCTTGGCTCATGCTGGCCACCCAAACGATAAAGTCAGCGCGGGGCAGGGCCTCTTCCAGCGAAGAGATCTCCCCCTGCTTGAGGTTGGCCTGCAATTCCTCTAGGCGCCGCCGCTCTCGAGCTATGAGCAACAACTTGCCCAAGTGAGTGTGGGCCACCAACCATTGACAAATGGCGCTGCCGATATCTCCGGTCGCCCCCACCACCGCAACCGTAGCGGCTGCCAAGTCCATGGCGTAGCGCTGGGCCGCCAACTGCAGTTGCTGACAGATGATGTAGGCCGTGTGGGTATTGCCGGTGGTAAAGCGTTGGATCTCCAAGTCAATGTTGCGGACTCGCCGGAGACTGTCGAGGCGAAAAGTCTCAAAAATGATGCTGCTAAATCCCCCCAAAGCCGTAATGTTCAAGCCGCGCCGCTGGGCTAGGGCCATGGCATTCAACACTTTCCGACAGGCGGCCTTTACCCGTCCCCCCGCCAACATCTCCGGCAAGAAACAGGATTCGACGTACTGCCCATAAATCTTTTGGCCGGTGATGCTGGTTACCGTGATCTCGTCCACCACCTGAGGGGGAGCCATGCACCAGAACTCCAGGTCGCTCTCCGCATATTCGGAATAACCCAGCTTGTCTGCCACCTGCTTCGCATGGGCCAGGCTGGTCAAGTGCCCGATCAGGCCGAACATAAAGGTTTACCCGCTTGGATAAGTAAACTACCCGACTCCGACCGCTAAGCGGTACAGGGCGGGCTTTCAGTAGCCCTGAGCCTGCTCTGCCCTACCAGAGAACAAAACAAGCCCGGACCTCTAGGCTGGTTTACAGCAGCCCCCAAGAGCGCAATTACGCTTGCACCATTAAGGTCCATTGTACTTCATCAAAGCGCATTCCTCCCAACACTGAACCTACGGGTACAGTGCGGGGCTCCTGCGACTTCTAGCTGAGGTGGGTCATGCTGCCCGCAAACCCTGGGCAGAGAGGCGCATCACCTCGCGGGTGCTGAAGCCGATGTTGGCCAGCGCCTCGCCATAGGCAATCATAAAGTCCTCGACAATGGCCTCGCGATCCATGTAGATGGCTTCCACATCCTTGTCCACCTGCTGCAGCA
Source organism: Thermostichus sp. MS-CIW-34 (assembly GCF_054060435.1). NCBI lineage: Bacteria > Bacillati > Cyanobacteriota > Cyanophyceae > Thermostichales > Thermostichaceae > Thermostichus > Thermostichus sp. MS-CIW-34. Next base: position 35,662 of record NZ_JBSSDE010000013.1, read on the forward strand.
TCTGCCAGACCAAGGGCAGGTTCTGGGCGTTGGCCGCTTCGATCTGCCCTTTGACTTCGCCAAAATGCTCCCCTAGCCAGCGCTCGCCAAAGTTGAGGTGCAGATATTCATCCTTGACCACCCCCTCGGTGATCTTGCGGGCAAACTCATCGGCGACGGGGATGTAAATGTTGTAGGCGGCAATGGCAAAGCATTCGATGATCAGCGACTGAATGACCAAGCAGGTAACCAGATCTCCGGCTGCTGCCGCTTTTTGGAAATTGTTGCGCAGAGGGGCGAAGAAAGCGCGGGCAAACTCCCCATCCGGCTCTACCTGCAGGTTTTTGCCGCAGGATTGAAAGCCTTTCATGTGCCGCAATTCCATTTTGGCCAGCTTGCGCAGCTCCTCTGCCCCTTCCGGCATCATTTCGGCCAGCTTGAGGTAGTTGTCGTGGGCTTCTTGTTCCCCTTCGATCACAATGCCGTTGATGCGAGAGTAGGCCTGCCGGTAAACCGCGCTGCCGTAGTCCAGGGTGGTGCCACCCTCATTGGCCAAAGGCTGGGGGGTATTGGGCAGGACGTTCGCTGGGGCCATACTCATGCATCTCCTCTCGGTGTTGTTTGGGTGTTGTTGATTGTCTATGCTGACTCGACAATCGCCTCGATTGCGGCTAGATCGCTCTTTTAACCAGAATAGCTGTAGCTGCCGCAGAATTGGCGGGATTCCTTTTGCGGAATGATAGGGGTCTGCTAGGGTGAGGGTTCGAGTGCCGTTGTGGAGCCTGCTGTATGTCTGCTCTTGGGGATGGCCTGAACCAACTGCGCCAGTTGCTGGTGGAGCTGGAGGAACGATCCCTCGATCAGCCGATTGGCAGTGCCGAGGAGGTGTTGCAGGCCATTGAGCTAGCCACGGCTTTTGAGCTGTTTGAGACGGAAAGCAGCGGTTTGCTGCTGCAGATTGTGGCCAATCTCTGGGATCGGGTACGGCAGCAGGACTTATCTTCCGGAGAGATTCAGACGGTATCGGAGAAGTTGCGGGCGGTGGGCTATACCGATGCTGAGATCCAGGAGATCCTGGACTTGGAGCCGGAGGGCTAGCCCCATTTTCCCCTCTAGGCTTGAACCATGCCCAGCTCTGCTGGAGTGATATCCGCTTCCATCTGAGTGGTGGCGTCGTAGCAGGCCCCTCGCAGGTTGGCCAGCTTGAGTTTGCACCGGGCCAGAAGGGATCCTCTCAAGTTGGCCCCGGTGAGATTGGCCCCCGCCAAGTCCGCTTGGCTGAGATCGGCTTCGCTCAAGTCCGCTTCGGCCAGGTTGGCCCCACGCAAGTTGGCTCCCTGCAATCGGGATCCCTGCAGCTTGGCTTTCTCTAGGTTGGCCAGCCGCAGGTTGGATCCCTGCAGATCCGCTTGGCTGAGGTCGGCGCCGCTCAGGTAGGCCCGCTCCAGGTTGGCAGAAGCCAGCTTTGCCTGCTGGAGAATGGATCCCCCCAAGTCGATCCCGGCCAAGTCGGCCCCGGCCAGGTCAGCCCCGGCCAGTTGGCTGTTGCTGAAGTCCCGCTCACCGCTGCCGTAGCGTTGCAACAGTTCCGCTCCAGTTTCCACCATCGCCGTTTTCCACGCCGGACGAATCGGATCCTACCCAGGAATGGAAGGGCCGCCAAGAGCACGCTAGCATAGGCGCAAACCGTTTTCCGGGATCCTCCCTTATGAGCTTGCCCCGTGTGCCCCGAACTCGACCGCGCCCCAAGCTGCGCTCGATCCCTCGCCGCCAAACCGAATCCGCCCTCTATGCCGAAATGCAGCAGCTCACCGTGGAAAAGCAGCGGCTCAACCAGGAGCTGGAGTTTATTCGAGAGCGGCAGGGGCAAATCCACGCGCGACTCCAGGAAATCGAGCAGGCCATGCAGCACCTTCAGCAGGAGGCAAAAGCCTTCCGGGATCCCGCTCCTGCCTCTGAACCCGCCCAGCTCAGATCCCGCCCTTCCCGCTTCCCACCCATGACCTTTGAGTACTGAGGGATCCCCTTGGTTAAGTCCCATCACTCTGGAAGATCGGAAAATCCAAAGCCAACCCAAGCAACAAGTTGGGGGATTTTGTAGCTAAATTAACTATTTGCTGCTCGTCTCAAGCCGACCCTAGAATCCAGGCCAGCGAACAGCCATTCTCAAGCTGGCTGCACAGTTACCTGAACTTCAGCTAGAAATCGCAGGAGCCCCGCACTGTACCCGTAGGGTCAGTGCCGGGAGGAATGCGGAAGTTATGATAAAACCATGACCCAAGTCCTGACCGTCTCCTGCAAGCTCAAGGTAGCCCAGTCGCAAGCCGCCAAATTGGACGCGACTTTGGAGGCTTTTGGCCAAGCCTTGAATTGGGTCAACCAGAACACACCCGAGAAAGTCGCCAACGCCGTTAAGCTCCAGTCTCTGTGCTACCGCGAAATCCGTGCCCGGTTCGGCTTATCCAGTAACTTGGCAAGGACTACGTCCCGCTTACGCGACCAGCAGGTCTGCAGACGGCTGGCCGGTGCCCGTAAAGTTGCCCAACAGAAAAACCGCCCCGTCAAAGCGTTCAAGAGAGGCTTCGCTACCTACGACGCTCGTATCTTTTCGTTCCGCGAGAAAGACTGGACGGTGTCGCTGACCACGGTGGAGGGTCGGGAGCGCTTTGAGCTGGCGATTGGCCGCTACCAGAGAGAACGGCTGGCGGGCTCCAATCCCAAATCTGCCACTCTGGTCAAGCGTAAAGACGGCTCCTACTCCATTCAAATCTGTGTGGAAGCGGAGCCATCCCCACCGCAACGCACGGGTAGAGTGCTGGGGGTGGACTTGGGGAGGACGGATATTGCCCATACGTCAGAAGGGGATAACTGGAATGGACAGCAGTTGAACCGAATCCGCGACCACTACTCCAAGCTGAGGGCGGCACTCCAACGCAAAGCCAGTAAGGGCACACGCAGTTCGCGGCGCAGATGCAGAGAACTGTTGCAACGGCTGTCTGGCAAGGAGAGACGCTTTCAGTCGCGTCAGCGTTGCGTAGCAAAAACGTGGGTCAATCATCGCATCTCCAAAGCTGTTGTCTCTAGGGCAAAGGCGACAAACAGCGCTATTGCTCTGGAAGACTTGACAGGGATCCGGGAAAGGGTCAATCAACAGCCACGCAGCAAAGCTGAGCGCCGCAGAACCAATAACTGGGCGTTCTACCAGCTTAGGATGTTCGTGGTCTACAAGGCTGCCATTGCCGGAGTACCTGTGGTGCTGGTTCCGCCTGCCTACACGTCGCAGACCTGCCACCGGTGTTTGCACATCCATCCCGATCCTACGCAATCCTATCGCAGTGGAAAGAAGTTTAAGTGTGGGCACTGTGGATGGGAAGGAGATGCGGATTTGAATGGTGCGAATGTGATTGCGCTTTTGGGGGCTGCTGTAAACCAGCCTAGAGGTTCGTGGTTGGCTTGCCAACTGCAGGGCTACCGAAAGCCCGCCCTGTACTGCGAAGCAGTCAGGGTCGGGTAGTTTACGCAAACACCACCGTTTTGTTGTGGTACACCAGCACCCGATTCTCCAGGTGATACCGCACTGCCCGTGCCAGGACTAGGCGTTCCATGTCGCGGCCTTTGCGGACGAGGTCGGCAACGGTATCGCGGTGACTGACCCGCACCACGTCTTGCTCGATGATCGGCCCTTCGTCCAGATCTTCGGTGGCATAGTGGGCAGTCGCGCCGATGATCTTCACCCCCCGTTGATGGGCGCGGTGGTAGGGGTTGGCTCCGGCAAAGGCGGGCAGGGTGGAATGGTGAATGTTGATGACCGGCGGGGCTTGGCGGAGCAGCGACCCACTCAAGACCTGCATGTACTTGGCCAACACCACCAGGTCAATTCGATATTCCTGCAGGAGAGCGAGCTGACGGGCTTCGGCTGCGGCTTTGCCATCTGGAGAAACGGGGATGTGGTAGTAATCGATACCGAAGGAGCGGGCCACCGATTCCAGGTCGGGGTGATTGCTGATGATCAAGGGGATCTCGGCGGGCAGTTCTCCCGCCCTTTGCCGCCAGATCAGATCCAAAAGGCAGTGGCTTTGCTTGCTGGCCCACAACGCAATGCGACGGCGAGTGTCGGAAAAATGCAGTTCCCAGTTGGCTTGGATCCCACGGGCAATACCCGAAAAGGCGGGGACAATTTCCCCTCGCTCCAGTTGGAAGCCCTCCAAGTCCCACTCGATGCGGCTCAAGAACAGTCCTGCCTCGGGATCCGTATGGTGATCGGCGTGAATGATGTTGCCGCCGTAGCTGTAGATGAAGCTGGAGAGCTTGGCTACCAGACCTTTTTGATCAGCTAGAAATTGCAGGAGCCCCGCACTGTACCCGTAGACTCAGTGTCGGGAGGAATGCTATAATCATTCTGCAGACACCAGAAACGGTTGTTCAAGGCACTGGTAACGGTCGATTGGGGCTGCTGTAAACCAGCCCAGAGGCTCGCGGTTGGCTTGCTAGCTGCAGGGCTACTAAAAGCCCGCTCCGTACCGCTTAGACGGTTGGTGTCGGGTAGTTTACGGCAAGATACCAACAGGGTGGCACTGGGCATCGGTAGACAACAGCCTCAACTTTGTGGGGACTGGCCCTCCCCAAGAGCAATCCATTCTCAATCTACCCGGTTGATCTCTTCCAATAGCCAGGGATCCACCGGCTGGCCATCCCAACGCTTCAAGTCGATGCGAATCCACATCGCCGCAGAAGAGCCGGCAGGGGGCAGTTCCTGGTGAAACGAGATCTCATAGTCAGACGGGTTTTGGCCATGCTGCCGCAGCCAGGTCTCCACCTTAGCAGGAGCAAAGTAGGACTGCCCTTGCTCGAACAAGCGCGTAATTTCCAGGCCGAAGCAAAGGGGGTTGAAGCGGGCCATAGGTTAGGCAGCGTCTGCTGTTTGAGCGTCGTCGGCTGCGGATGGGGGGGGAGCCATCTCTGAGGTGGCTGTATCGGCTGTGGCGACCGACTCGGCTTTGGGCTCAGCCGCGGCTGCTGTTCGGGAAGCCTTGGGAGTGGCAGCAGCCGTTGTCCCGCGGCTGGCTTTTTCCAGCTCTTGGGCCTCTTTGTTCAGTTGCGCCTCGAACTCTCTGGAAGCATCCTGCAGGCTGCGCAGGGTTTTGGCCAGCGTGCGACCAATCTCCGGCAGTTTGCGGGGCCCGAAAACCAGAAGAGCCACCGCAAAGATAACCAACATTTCCGGCAGTCCAACACCCAAAAAATTCATGAGCCTCGGCAGAGTACGGTTTGGTCGGGATCCCTTCGCCTCCCTAGAGTGACATTTTCTTGCCGCGGACTGCAAGTAACTGCCGGCTCTCCTCATCCATTCTGATGGCTTTGGTTGGCTCTGGTGTTTTGCTCTCAGCTCATCTGGGCCCACCTCTCCCTGGCCGGCCAAGTCAAAATGGTAGAATTGCATCATTAATCAATGTTCTTCATTGGCCTAGGCTTGCCCATGCTCCAAACCCTACAAAAGCTCCTTGGGGATCCCAACGATCGGAAGATCCGGCAGTACCGTCCTGTCGTCAAGCTGATCAACTCGCTGGAGATTGAGATCGCCTCCCTTTCGGATGCGGAGCTCAAGGCCAAGACCACAGAGTTTCGCCAGCGCTTGGACAGAGGAGAATCTCTGGACGATCTCTTGCCGGAGGCGTTTGCCGTGGTGCGGGAGGCCGCCAAGCGAGTTTTGAACTTGCGCCATTACGACGTACAGCTCATCGGCGGCATGGTGCTGCACGAAGGCCAGATTGCCGAAATGAAAACCGGCGAGGGGAAAACCCTGGTCGCCACCCTGCCCGCCTATCTCAACGGTCTCACCGGGAAAGGGGTTCACATTGTTACCGTCAACGGCTACTTGGCGCGGCGGGACTCGGAGTGGATGGGGCAGGTGCACCGTTTCTTGGGCCTGACGGTCGGTCTAGTGCAAGAGGGCATGTCACCCGAAGAAAAGCGCCGCAGCTACAACTGCGACATTACCTACTGCACCAACAGCGAGCTGGGCTTCGACTACCTGCGGGACAACATGGCCACCGACATCAAAGAGGTGATGCAGCGGCCCTTTAACTACTGCATCATCGACGAGGTGGACTCAATCCTTATCGACGAGGCCCGCACTCCCCTGATCATCTCCGGTCAGGTGGCTCGCCCCTCCGAAAAATACCTGCGGGCAGCCCAGGTGGCGCGGGAGCTGATCCGAGATGAACACTATGAGGTGGATGAAAAAGCCCGCAACGTCATCCTTACCGACGAGGGGTTTGAAGCCGCCGAGCGGTTGCTGGGAGTCTCTGACCTGTTTGATCCCAAGGATCCCTGGGCGCACTTTGTCTTTAACGCGGTGAAGGCCAAAGAGCTCTTCATCAAGGATGTCCACTACATCGTCCGCAATCAAGAGGTGGTGATCGTGGACGAGTTCACCGGGCGGGTGCTCCCCGGCCGCCGCTGGTCTGATGGGCTGCACCAGGCGGTGGAGGCCAAAGAGGGGGTGCCGATTCAAAGCGAGAGCCAAACCCTGGCCACCATCACCTACCAAAACCTTTTTCTGCTCTATCCCAAGCTTTCCGGCATGACGGGCACGGCTCGCACTGAGGAGGCCGAGTTCGGCAAAACCTACAACCTGGAAGTTACGGTGATCCCCACCAACCGACCCATCCGCCGCAAAGATGCCCCCGACTTGGTGTACAAGACCGAAAGGGGCAAGTGGCAAGCGGTTGCCGAGGAAATTGCCCACATGCACGCCCAGGGGCGCCCCGTCCTTGTGGGCACCACCAGCGTGGAAAAATCCGAACGCCTCTCGGCCATGCTCAAGGAAATGGGGATCCCTCACAACCTCCTCAACGCCAAGCCAGAAAACGTGGAGCGGGAGGCGGAGATCATTGCCCAGGCGGGGCGAAAAGGCGCTGTAACCATTGCTACCAACATGGCCGGTCGAGGCACGGACATCATCTTGGGAGGCAATGCGGAGTACATGGCCCGCCTCAAGCTGCGGGAACGGCTGATGCCCAAGCTGGCTCAATTGGACGCCGACAACCCCTTGGGATCCGTTCAGATGGTGGGACGGGGGGGTGGCCAGGGATTTGGTGGGACAGCACCCAAGCCGAAAAAATCCTGGACGGTGGTCTCCCCCAATTTTTACCCCTGTGAGCTGTCGGCCCGCACCAACCAAGCTTTAGACGAAGTGGTGGCAGCAGCCGTGACCAAGTATGGGCTGAACCGTCTGCCAGAGCTGGTGGTGGAGGATCTCATCGCAGTAGCTTCCGAGAAAGCGCCGGTGCAGGATCCGCTAATTTTGCAACTGCGGGAGGTTTACAACAGCATCAAAGCCGAGTACGAAAAAATTACTGAGGCCGAGCACGAAGAGGTGGTGAGGCTGGGGGGCCTGCATGTGATCGGTACGGAGCGCCATGAATCCCGCCGTATCGACAACCAGCTGCGGGGCCGCGCCGGGCGACAAGGGGATCCCGGCTCCTCGCGGTTTTTCCTCAGCTTGGAAGACAACCTGCTCAAGATTTTCGGTGGCGAACGGGTAGCCAAGCTCATGGACATGTTCCGGGTGGAGGAGGATATGCCCATCGAGCACCCGCTCCTGTCGAAGAGCCTGGAAAATGCCCAGCGCAAGGTGGAGGTGTACTACTTTGACCTGCGTAAGCAGGTGTTTGAATACGACGAGGTTCTCAACAACCAGCGGCGGGCCATCTACTCGGAGCGGCGGCGCATCTTGGAGGGGGAGAACCTCAAGACCAAGATCCTTGACTATGTGCGCAAAACCGTCGGCGAGATCGTGCGAGCGCATGTCAACCCAGAGCTGCCCCCGGAAGAGTGGGAAATCGACAAGCTGACCGCCAAGATGCAGGAGTTTGTGCCGCTCCTGAAGCAAAACCTCAAGGTTGAAGACCTGCAGGATCTCTCCTACGAGCAGATCTTGGACTACCTGATCAAGCAGGCAGAACTGGCCTATGAGGCCAAAGAGGCTTTTCTGGATACCTTTGAGCCCGGTTTGATGCGCAAGGCAGAGCGCTTTTTCCTGTTGCAACAGGTGGACACCCTCTGGCGGGAACACCTGCAGCAGATGGAGGCGCTGCGGGAAGCTGTGGGCCTGCGAGGCTACGGTCAGAAGGATCCCCTGATCGAGTACAAGAACGAGGGCTACGAGCTGTTCCTGGAGATGATGGACAACATCCGCCGCAACACGGTGTACAACCTATTCATCTTTACTCCCCAAATTGTGCAAGTGCCCCAGGCATCGCGACCGGCTCCGGCACCCACTGCGGCTGCCAGCCCTGATCCCAGCTCTGCTTCAGGGGTGGTGGAAGCCGATTTCACGGAAGAATAATTGGCGTAGAGAGAAGTCAGCGGGGGAGGAGGATCTGTCGTAATGCCTCTTTCAGTTGTGGGTACTGGAAGGTAAAGCCCATCTGCAAAGCCGCTTGCGGGATCACTTTCTGCCCCGTCAAAACCACTTGAGCTGCCTCGCCCAACAGCAGTTCCAACGCCAGCTCCGGCACAGGCAACCAAGAGGGGCGACCCAAGACCTGGCCTAAGGTTCGGCAAAACTCTTCCATCTGCACCGGGTTGGGAGCGGTGGCGTTGAACACTCCGGATCCCTGCTCCAGCAGGAAGCAGACCAAGCTCACCCAATCCTCGCGGTGGATCCAAGACAGCCATTGTTTGCCGGAGCCGATCGTTCCGCCGATAAAGAACTGAAAGGGGGCCAGCATCTGCCCCAGCGCTCCTCCATCCGGCCCCAACACAATCCCTGTGCGCAGGATGGCCAAACGGATCCCCAACTCCTCAGCCGACCGGGCGGCAGCTTCCCAGGCCTGACAGACTCCTGCCAGAAAATCTTGGGCTGGGGGATCCGTCTCTGTTAAGGGTTCTCCTGCCGGATGGGATCCGTAGTAACCCACCGCCGAGCTGCTGATCATCACCTGGGGCTTTTGGTTGAGGGAGGCGAGGGCTTGGACAAGGGCCTGGGTGGTTTCCACACGGCTACGACGGATTTCTTTTTTCTTGGTCTCTGTCCAGCGAGAAGAAGCCAAAGGCTCTCCGGCCAAGTTGACAATCCCCTCGTACCCTTCCAGGGCGGCTGCCCAGGCTTGCGGTTGGTAGGGATCGTAGGGCAGCAGCTTGAGGTTGGGGGATTCCCCCAAAATGCGGCGGGCCTGCTCCAGGCGGCGGGTCAAGACCAAAACCTGATCCCCTTGCTCCAGCAAACGGGCCACCAAGCGACGCCCGATAAAACCACTTCCACCCGTGATGACAATGCGCATGATGTGGATCCGACTTGCATCTGCACAAGCCCTGTGCCGCCCTTGTCCTTTGAACGGTGCAGAGCCTTTCCGCTATTCGAACCTCTAGCCTAGCGCGTTTCCTGCCCCGCGTTGGCCATTGCCTGGGATCCCGCCATCCGTTTGCTGAGCTTGGCGAAGTGGCAGAGCCCAAGAAAGCCCAAGAATAAAAATGTTTTGCGGCAAAGCGTAAACTACCCGACTCCGACCGCTAAGCGGTACGGAGCGGGCTTTCAGCAGCCCTGAGCCTGCTTTGCTCTACCAGAGAACAAAACAGGCCCGAACCTCTAGGCTGGTTTACGACAGCCCCCAAAAGCGCAATCACATTCGCACCATTAAAGTCCGCATCCCCTTCCCATCCACAGTGTCCACACTTGAACGACTTACCACTGCGGTAGGATTGCGCAGGGTCGGGATGGATGTGCAGGCACTTGTGGCAGGTCTGGCTGGTGTAGGCGGGCGGCACCAGCACCACAGTCACCCCCGCAACTCTCGCCTTGTATTCCAGAAACTGCCTCAGTTGGTAGAACGCCCAACTGTTGGCCCGCCTACGCTCTGTCTTGCTGCGTGGCTGTTGATTGACCCTTTCCCGGATCCCTGTCAGGTCTTCCAGAGCAATAGCGCTGTTTGTCGCCTTTGCCCTAGAGACAATAGCTTTGGAGATGCGATGATTGACCCACACTTGAAAGCGTCTCTCCTTGCCAGACAGCCGTTGCAACAGTTCTCTGCATCTGCGCCGCGAACTGCGTGTGCCCTTACTGGCTTTGCGTTGGAGTGCCGCCCTCAGCTTGGAGTAGTGGTCGCGGACTCTGTTCAGCTGCTGTCCATTCCAGTTGTCCCCTTCTGAGGTATGAGCGATATCCGTCCTGCCCAAGTCCACCCCGATCACCTTGTCGGTATCTTGTTGCTTGGGTGGCTTTTCCTCTACGCAAATCTGGATGTAGTAGGAGCCATCCTTCCGCTGGACTAGGGTGGCCGATTTGGGGTTAGAGCCAGCCAGCATCCCACGCTGGTAGTTACCAATGGCTAGCTCAAAGCGTTCTCTCCCTTCAACCGTGGTCAGCGACACTGTCCGGTCTTTCTCGCGGAACGAGAAGATACGAGCGTCGTAGGTAGCGAACCTACGCTTGAACTCTTTAACTGGACGGTTGCGCTGTCTCGCCACTTTGCGGGCGCCGGCCACCCGTCTGCAGACCTGCTGGGCCAAGTTACTGGACAAGCCGAATCGGGCGCGAATCTCGTAGTAGCAAAGGGACTGCAGTTTGACCGCATTGACGATCTTCTCCGGCGTGTTCTGGTTGACCCAGTTCAGTGCCTGCATAAAGGCATCCATCGTCGCGTCCAATTTAGCGGCTTGCGACTGGGACACCTTGAGCTTGCAGGATATGGTCAGGATTTGGCTCATAAGTTCATTGTACTTCATCAAAGCGCATTCCTCCCAACACTGACCCTACGGGTACAGTGCGGGGCTCCTGCGCTAGTAAGCTGACACACCTGGAAAAATCGGCTTCAATAGGCCCTAGCTGCGCTTCTTGGCAGCAGAGGTGGTTCATCGTCCCCCTATTTTCTTCCCTTCACCCGTGACACCCAAGTCTTCTTCCCGTACCCCGGCTCGCCACGTGTCTATGCGTGCAGAGCAGGTTGCTGGGCCGCGGCTGGACATCTCTGTTGCTCCACGAGTGCATCGCTCCCAAGGGCAGGGATCCCTGGTTCGGGCAGGGTTTCCCTCCTCTCTCCCAATTTCCGGTCGGCGGACGATCCCTGTCCAGCGCTCCCGCCGGCGCGGACGGCAAGAACCCGGCCACGAGCCTCAAGTCTGGGAGATGGCCTGTCACATCGGGGTGAATGTCTTGTTTACGGCGGCTGCCCTCAGTGGTTTGTATCGCCTCTTGCCGGTGCAGTTGGCTCAGCACCACCGGCTCCAGGTTCTGGAGCGGCATATCGAGGTCTTGTCCACTCGGATTTCTCGGCTGCAGGAGGGGGTGGATCGAGGTATGGATCCCTTGCAGCAGGAGGCCCTGATCAAGGAACGGCTGAATCGGGTGCCACGCAATCAAATTCAGGTGCGTTTGGTGGATCCCAGTACCTGGGTGGCGGACGACGAGAAGAACACCCACCCTTCCTGGATCGGGCAGTCCACCCAGCCGTCTGCCAGGCCGTAGGCTGCCTCTGCCTAGGCTTGTTTGAGAAGCAAGGCCACCTCTTTGGCAAAGTAGGTGAGGATGATATCGGCACCGGCCCGCTTCATGGCCAGCAGGGATTCCATCATCACTTTTTTGCCGTCGATCCAGCCTTTTTGTTCGGCGGCTTTGATCATGGCGTACTCGCCGCTGACGTTGTAAGCGGCCACGGGCAGATCCGTCGATTCCTTGACTCGGTAGATGATGTCCAGGTAGGCCAGGGCCGGCTTCACCATCACCATGTCCGCCCCCTCGGCTTCGTCCAGCTCCACTTCCTTGATGGCTTCCCGAGCATTGGCAGGATCCATTTGATAGCTTTTCTTGTCTCCGGATTTGGGCGCGGATCCCAGGGCATCGCGGAAGGGGCCGTAGAAGGCAGAGGCATATTTGGCAGAATAGGCCAGGATCGCCACATCGGTATAGCCTTGGTCGTCCAGGGCCTCCCGAATGGCGCCGACGCGACCATCCATCATGTCCGAGGGGGCCACAATGTCGGTTCCCGCCTCTGCTTGGGAGAGGGCTTGCTTGACCAAAACTTCCACCGTCTCGTCGTTGAGGATCACCCCATCCCGCACAATGCCATCGTGGCCATCGCTGTTGTAGGGATCCAAAGCCACATCGGTTACCACCAAAATCTCGGGAATTTCCTGTTTAATCCGCCGCACCGCCCGCTGGATCAAGCCCTCTGGGTTGAAGCACTCCTGCCCGGTGGGATCCTTTTTCTCTTCCGGCACCACCGGGAACAGGGCCACCGCCGGGATCCCCAGTTGAGCGGCTTCTTCCACCTCCTTTAGCAGCAGGTCTAGGGTGTAGCGGTAGCAGCCGGGCATTGACTCTACTTCCTGCCGCTGGTTCTCCCCCTCCATGACAAACAGGGGATAGATCAGATCCTGCACCCGCAGGTGGGTTTCCTGAACCATCTGGCGGAAGGCCTCTGTGCGCCGCAGCCGACGGGGACGGTAGATCAGGTCTTGGCTCATGGGAGCAGCAGGAAAGAGGGCGTTTCTATTTTGCCATGAGGTCGGTAGGGGCTGAGCTGGTCGTCCGGCGAGAGGCGACATCCGGGGCAGAGGGGAAATGCCGGGCCAGCCAGCGGTGGAGGGTCTCTTTTACCGCTTCGGCTTGGCAGTCGTGTAAAAGATCGTGGCGGGACTGGGGAAAATCGTGGATTTCTCCCTGGGGCAGCCGACGGGCAAAATCCACAGCTCCCGCAGGATTGACGACGATATCGGCGGAGGTGTAAAGCAGCAAAACCGGCAGGCGGAGCCGATGGGCTTGGTCGAGGCAGCGCTGTCCACTGCGCACCAGTTCGGCTGTGAATCTGGCCCGCGTTACACCACACATGTAGGGATCCGCCGCAAAGGCGGCTTGCTGCTCGGGTAGGGAAGTCACCCGCGCTGGCTCGTAGAGGCCAGTTAAGGCCAGCTGGGGAGCAACCCTGTCCAAAACTTGCAGAAGGGCGTGGGTAAAAGGGGTGAAATAGTGGTCGATGCGAAAAGCCGGAGAGATGAGGATCAGGCCCTGCACTTGGTCGGGATGGGCGAGGGCATATTCCGTAACCCAGTTGGCCCCCGCGCTGTACCCGCACCAGATCTGCGGGATCCCTTTCTGCGGCCAAATCTGCTGCGTGATTCTCTCCAGATCGGCTTGATATTGGCTGAAACGGTCGATCCAGCAGCGGATCCCGCCGGAGCGACCAAATCCCCGCATGTCAGGCGCCAAAACCTCCCACCCTTGAGCAGCCAACTCGCCGGCCAAAGGGCAAAACCCGCCGCCGTGATCCCCTTTACCGTGCAAAAGCAACACCCGTCCGCAAGGGGATCCCTGGGGCCAGTGGTGCAGAAAAGCTGGGATCCCATCGGAAAGCAGCAACTCCTGGGGCCGATAGATCCCCGACGAAGGTTGCGGCTGAGCTCCCGACCGCCCATCCAGAGCCTCTAAGTCACCTAACCGATCAAAAGGCATGGGCAAATCCAACACACGTCCGGCAAGACCCGACAAAGCCACAAATCCTATCTTCCTATGTCCCAGTCGCCCGCGAGCGTTGCTGCCGCTGAGGAGTTGCAATCTTTGTTTCCAGCCCAAAATATTTCTTAACAATCTCTGCTCTTGCCGGGGATCCCTAACAGGCCAAGCTTTGCAGCTTTTCCTGAGGGCGTGATGAAAGGAGCTCTCAGGGCGAACTGGGGCCATTTGCGGGAAAAAGGGCCGCTGAGAGGTATGATGTTGTGAAGAAGTTTTGCGGGGTCTCAGGTTGAACGGGATCCCCTCTCTGGGGTGGTTCACCCTTGTTTTACGATTGCCTTATCGCTTCATCAGTTCACTCAGTCGGAAACGGGTTGCTGAAACTATGCTGTTACTGAAAATCTCTGTTTACGCGGTTGTCATCTTTTTTGTGGGGCTTTTTGTGTTTGGTTTTTTGAGCAACGACCCCTCCCGCAACCCCAACCGTCGAGACCTGGAGTAGGGGATCCCGCCTTGGGCAGCTTGCGAACTCCAGTGATAACCGGCTCATCGCTTGAGGGGGCATGCCTCTGGCCCTGTTTTTGTGGAACTCTGCCGGTCGCACCGGCGACGCGGAACGCTAGCCCTGGGGAAATTGACGCCTGTGGAGATCCCTCCGGCGGTGCGGCGACGCAAGCTGCTGCTGGTTAGGGGTTGTGGAAGCAGGAAGAAAGCCGCAGCGGTGAGCAAGATTCAGTCCTTGTTCGGACTTCGGCCCGCTGGTGGGCATTCCCCTCTAGAGTGAGTGGCCTCACCCCAAAACCGGCAACTCTGCTTGCCTACTGGAAGGCGGTAATCAGCAATGTCTGGGATCCGGAGCGATTCTGTTGGTCAAACGCGGTAATCCGGAACTGCCAAACGCCGATGGGATCCCCGAGGGCAACGCGGAAATCGGTACTGAAGCTACAAAAGGTGGCCCCAGGGTTACAGCCGGCCTGCTGTGGGCTGAGGAATTCCCTTTGCACGCGCACGCCGCTGGGGTTGAAAGTTTCCAGCTCGAGGAACTGCGTTGGACGAGCACCGCCGGGCACACTCACCTGCACCGTGAAGGCCGGCGTGGAGGTGCCTACCCGCACCGAGGTGGGCGCATTGATAAACGAAACCGTTGGGCCTTGGGGTGGGGGCAGGATCGAGCCCCCTGAGCTGCCGCCATCTCCACAAGCAGCCAGCCCAGTGGCCAAAAGGCCGGTGGCCAAAAGGGTGAGAGCAGTCCGTTGCATCCCGCAGTTCCTTACGCAAACCCGTCAATCCTCACAAGACTTGACCAGAGTCTGTACCACCGCTTGAGCGGCACAGCTCTAAGTTACTTTTCTAAGTTACTTTCTGCCTCTGCAGCTTGAGAAAAGATGCGCCACGACCCAAATCTGCATGGGCCTTTGTGCAGAGTTGATTCCCTTGCTTCAGAGCAGCAGCAAGCGCCGCAACAGCAACGCTATCACTGCAACAAAGCTGGCCACGATGATCTGTCCCGGCAGAGTATAGCCGGAGTAAAGCCCTATCAACCTCAGCAACTCCCCATTCCAGGGTTGTGTGGCCAAAAGGTAGAGAATCCCGGTCAGGTGAACCAAGGCCAAAGCCACCAAGCTGCCGGATCCCAACTCTTGGAGGCCCACCGGGGAGTCAGGGATCCCTCCTGCCCACCGCTTGGCATCGGCAGCGCGTTGGCGGGCCGGGGGAGAAGGGTAGGGATCCCGTTGCGGAAAAGCAATTGTCCCGCAGGCCCAGGCTCCTGGCAGAAACCCCAGCAAGTAGCCAAAGGCAGGCTGGTATAGGTACTGCCACCCTCCCCCTTGGGCAAACACCTGTAGCCCTGCCAGCCCCAACCCTAGGTAGACGATCTGGGCGCACACCGCCGCCACCGGCCCCGCCAAACAAGCCGTCAGCAACACGCCCCCAATTTGCAGCGAAAAGCTGTATCCCCCCAACCCAGGCAGCTCCGGCGGAAAACTCAAATGGGTCAGGGTGCCCAAAATGGTCAGGATTACCCCAATCGCCGTCCAGAGCCATTCCAGAGGAGTTAAGAGCAGGCCAGACCGCATAACCGGGGGGAAACCCTTACTCTATGCTAAGAGGGGAGACGCGCAAATAGGGTGGGCAAAAGGTGGTCAAGGCAGAGTGGATTGAACTGGCCCAGGCCCTGGCCGATGCTGCCGGAGCGGTGATTCGCCCCCTGTTTCGCGGAGAACTGCAAGCCGAATACAAAGAGGCCCGCTCCCCAATTGTGACGGTGGCCGACCGGGAGGCAGAGCGAGCTATGCGGGCTTTGCTCATGGCCCAAGTGCCAGAACACAGCATCCTTGGCGAAGAGTTTGGTTTTCACCAGACGGGATCCCTCTATACCTGGGTTCTGGATCCCTTGGATGGCACCATCGCCTTTTCCACCGGCAAGCCCACCTTTGCTACTCTGATTGCCCTCTTGGAAGAAGACCGCCCCATTTTGGGCATCATCGATCAGCCGGTGTTGCGGGAACGCTGGCTGGGGGTACGGGGACAGCCCACTCAATGGATAACCCCCTCCCACCGGCAAGCCGTCCGAGCCAAGGCCAACACCGACCTCAGCCGCGCCTACTTGAGCTGTACCACCCCTGATTTGTTCACCCAACCCGACCAACAACGGTGCTTCCAGGGGCTCAGCCAAGCAGTTCACATTACCTCCTATGGGGGCGATGGCTACCAGTACGGCCTGCTGGCCAGCGGCTGTGTGGATCTGGTGATGGAGTGTGG
The DNA here is from genome assembly GCF_054060435.1 of Thermostichus sp. MS-CIW-34. Lineage (NCBI taxonomy): Bacteria > Bacillati > Cyanobacteriota > Cyanophyceae > Thermostichales > Thermostichaceae > Thermostichus > Thermostichus sp. MS-CIW-34. The sequence continues at coordinate 51,854 of NZ_JBSSDE010000013.1, forward strand.
CCTTGCCCTCTACGATTTTGCTGCCCTTGTGCCGGTGATTGAGGGATCCGGTGGCGTGATTACCGATTGGCGAGGGGATCCCTTAACCCGCACCTCCACGGGAGAAGTGTTGGCGGCAGCCAACCCCAGCTTGCATCGACAGGCCCTGGCCGCGATTCAAAAAAGCGGGATCTACCCAGCGAAATAAGCAGGCTCATTGCCAGGTTTCCACTTGATGTTGCAGCCCAGGCTGGGCTTTTGGTCGGGATCGATGGGCTTGCCGGCCAGAAGGTTATCCAGCGCCGCCCGCAAATCTTTGCCCGTCACCGGCACATCGGTCAGGCTGGGACGGCTGTCGTCCAGTTGACCACGATAGACCAACTTGCGATCCGCGTCGAACAAGAAAAAGTCGGGGGTGCAGGCGGCGGTGAAGGCTTTGGCCACCTCTTGGCTTTCGTCGTAACAGAAGGGGAAGGTAAAGCCCAAGGTCTCGGCCATCTTCTTCAAGTTCTCTGGGCTGTCATCCGGGTATTTCTCCACATCGTTGGCGCTGATGGCTACAATGCCGACGCCGCGATCCTTGTAATCTCTGCCAAGGCGGGCCAGCTCCTCTTGCACGTGCTTCACATAGGGACAGTGCTGGCAGATGAACATCACCAGCAGGGCCGGCTTGTCGGCAAAGGTGGAGAGGGAGATGGTTTGGCCGCTCACCACATCCGGCAGGCTGAAGTCAGGGGCTGGGGTGCCCAAAGGCAGCATGGTTGAGGGGGTACGGGCCATAACAAACCTCCGGCGTAAGGTTTCCTCAATCATTGTGGATCATCCTGCCCCCCCAGGAGCCGTCGCAAGGGGAGCTCGCCGGCAAACGGGAGCGCCAGAAGGGATCCCAAGCAGGCCGGGGACAGCTTTTACAATTGGATAAGGTTGGCAACACGATTGTTGGAGAGCTGAGCCTTGAGCACCGCCGTCTTACCTGCTGCTCCTTTGGTGGATACTCACGTCCACCTCAATTACCCCGATTTTGCCGCGGATCTGCCCCAGGTGGCCGAGCGCTGGCGTCAGACGGGGATCCGGCGTTTGGTGCATTCTTGTGTAACACCAGCAGAATTCCCCCAGTTGCAGGCCATTGCCGACCAGTATCCGGAAGTATTTTTGTCGGTGGGGCTGCACCCTTTGGAGGCGGGCCAGTGGCAGCCCGATTTGGCCGAAAAGATCGCCCACCTGGCCGCCAGCGACGAGCGAGTGGTGGCTATCGGGGAGACGGGCCTGGATTTCTACAAGTCCAACCCGGCGGATATCGAGCGGCAAAAAGAATCCTTCTGGGCCCAGATTGCCATTGCCCAAGCCCAGGATTTGGCGTTGATCGTCCATTGCCGCGAGGCGGCAGCAGCCACCTACGCCATCCTCAAGGAGGCCATGGCCACGGGGGGGCCAGTGCGGGCGGTGATGCATTGCTGGAGCGGATCCCCGGAGGAGACGCGGCTGTTTGTCGAGCTGGGCTGCTTCATTAGCTTCAGCGGCATTGTTACTTTCAAGAATGCCGAGACTGTCCGCCGGTCGGCCTTGGAGGTGCCCCTATCCCAGCTTTTGGTGGAAACCGATTGCCCTTTTCTGGCTCCCACCCCCTTCCGCGGCAAACGCAATGAGCCGGCCTATGTGCAGCGGGTGGCCCAAACCTTGGCGGAGCTGTTGGGAATCCCACCGGAAAAACTGGCAGAAGAAACCAGCCAAAATGCCGCTCGCCTGTTTCAGCTGCCTCTCCTCTAGCTCTGCTTTCCGAGGGCGCGGGTGAGCCGTAGGCCATTCCCGACCCTAGATCTCACCCGATCTCAGGCGATTCCAACCCGGGAAACCCTGAGTTACCATTTTTAACTTTTTCTTTAACTTTTCTTTTGAACTCCGACTGCTCTTCTCAAAGGCATCCTATGCTGGAAAAAAGGGATGTATTTTTAGGTACTTTCCGCTAATTCCAGGGGCTAGGGGCTTGTAACTATGGATACTGAAACGTGGGCTGCCGCAGCTCGACCCAGCCGAGATGCCCTCATCAACCGCATCACCCACCAGATTCGGCAATCCCTGGAGCTGGAGGAAATCCTCAAGGCAACAGCGGAAGAGATACGGTCTTTTCTGGAAACGGATCGGGTGAAGGTTTACCGCTTTGATCCCGAAGGTCACGGAACGGTGGTGGCGGAAGCACGAGGCGGGGAGCGGCTGCCCTCGCTCTTGGGGCTGACTTTTCCGGCAGGGGACATTCCCGAGGAGGCGCGGCGGTTGTTTCGCCTAGCTCAGGTGCGGGTGATTGTGGATGTGGAGGCGCAGAGCCGTTCCATCAGCCAGCCGGAGTCTTGGGGGTTGTCTGCTAGGGTTCCTCTGGGCGAGCCGCTGCAGCGGCCCGTGGATCCCTGCCATGTTCACTATTTGAAATCCATGGGGGTGGCCTCTTCCTTGGTGGTTCCCCTGATGCATCACCAGGAGCTATGGGGGCTGTTGGTCTCCCATCATGCTGAGCCTCGTCCCTACTCCCAAGAAGAGCTGCAGGTGGTGCAGTTGCTGGCGGATCAAGTTTCCATTGCCATTGCTCAGGCGGAATTGCTGGAGCAGGCGCGGCAGAAGGCGCAGCAGGAACGCCTCATCAACCAAATTGCTGCTCTAGTTTACTCGCCCCTGCACCCGGAGACGACCTTGACCACGGTGCTGGAGCAGCTTGCTGCCGGTTTGCAGGGGATCGGGGCACGGCTGCGGATCCACTTTATGGGCTCAGATACCCTCTGTTGTCATGGCGTGCAACCCCCGGCCAGCTACGACACCTGGCTACAGGAGCAGCTCGGAAGGGCCGGAGGAGCGGGGGGCTGGGTCAAGATGTGGTCGCTCTCCCACTTGGAGAAATGGCCGGAGCTGCAAGAGCAGATGAAGCAGACACCCATTCGTGGCCTGCTGGTGGCCCAGCTCGCCTGGAATGACCAGCCGGTGGGCTGGCTGAGCGTGTTTCGCGGGGCCGTTTACCAAGAAACCCACTGGGCGGGCTACCGTTGGTTTACCCAGGGGGATCCCAGACAAAAATTGCCTCTCATCTCTTTTGCCGCCTGGCGAGAGCTGAAAATTGACGAGGCCAAAGCCTGGTCACCCTCGGAGCTGGAGCTGATGGGCCGGGTTGGGGTGCATCTAGCCCTGTCCATCACGCAAAATCAGCTTTACCGGCAACTGCAAACCCTGAACGCCCGTCTGGAGCAGGAGGTGCGGGAGCGGACGGCAGCCCTGCAGCGCTCTTTGGAGATGGATGCTCTCCTGAAGCGGGTCACCGACCAGGTGCGGGATAGCTTGGACGAGGCCCAGATCCTGCGGGCAGTGGTGCAGGAGTTGGCTCTGGGGTTGCCCATTCAAGGTTGCGATCTCTGTCTCTACGATTGGGCATCTGGCCAGGCGACGGTGCGCTATGAATACACCTCTGCTCTACCACCTGCCGGTGGGATCACCCTGACCTTGGCCGACTACCCCGATCTCTACCGGCACCTGCAAGAGGGTCAAGCGATGCAATTCTGCCACTTGCCTGGGCAGGGCTGGATCCCCCGCCGGGAAGGGCTGACCCTGCTGGTGTGCCCGCTGCGGGATGACCAAGGGGTGCTGGGGGATCTCTGGCTGGCGAAGCCGGCAGCCGAGTGCTTTGATGAACTGGAGGTGCAGGTGGTGCAGCAGGTGGCGGATCACTGCGCCATTGCCATCCGCCAGGCCCGCCTCTACCAGGCTTCTGTGCAGCAAATTGGTGAGCTGGAGCGCCTCAACCGCCTCAAAGATGATTTTTTGAGCACCGTCTCCCATGAGCTGCGCACCCCCATCACCAACATGAAGATGGCCATCCAACTGCTGAAAACCGCCCGCGCCCCCCAAAAACGAGAGCAATATCTCAAGATTTTGGAGCAGGAGTGTGAGCGGGAGGCGGAATTGGTGAACGACCTGCTGGATCTGCAGCGGTTGGAGCAGGGATCCAAAACGCTCCATCTGGAAGAAGTGCCGCTGGCAACCTGGCTGCCCAGCGTGCTGGAGCCGTTTCTACAGCGGGCCCAGGCCAACCAGCAACGGTTGCAGTGGCAGATTGCGCCAAATGTGGGCAAGGTGCTCACCGATCAAGGTGGCCTGGAGCGGGTGGTGCAGGAGCTGGTCAACAACGCCTGCAAGTATACTCCCCCAGGGTGCAGCATCTGGGTAACGGCGCAGCGGCCCGGCCCGCAGCAGGTGGAAATTCGGGTGATCAACGAGGGAGTAGAAATTCCCCACAGCGAGTGGGAGCGCATCTTCGAGAAGTTTTACCGCATTCCCAGCGGGGATCCCTGGAAGCGGGGCGGCACCGGCCTGGGCCTGGCTTTGGTCAAGCAGTGGATGCAGCGGCTGGGGGGCAGCGTCTCGGTGGAGAGCTCTCAAGGCAAAACCTGCTTTACCCTGGTGCTGCCGCAGGGATCCCTGCCTGTGCAGACCTCACCCCTAGCCCACAACTGTGCCTAGCCACATGAGCAATGCCCACTCAGAAGCGTTGCGTTTGGCCGCCGAGCAGTTTAACCGGGGGAAATTTTACGCCTGCCACGACACCCTAGAGGCCCTGTGGATGGAGGCAGTGGATCCAGAGCGGCGCTTCTACCAGGGGCTTTTGCAAACCGCCGTGGCCTACTATCACCTGCAAAACGGCAACCGCCGCGGCTGCATGATCCTGTTGGGGGAGGCCAACCGCAAGCTGGCGGACTTTCTGCCCACCTACGCTGGATGGGATGTGCAAGCCCTGTGGCAGGCTAACCAGGGCATCCTGCGGCATCTTTCTCAACTGCAACCCCAGGATCCCCTGCCTTACCTGGCCATCCCCACCCTGAGTTGGGTTGAAGACTGACCTGAGCAGGCCCAACAGCGGCGCTAGCGCTTGGAGCGACGGGCTTTGCGCTCAACTTCGTTGCGTCGCCGCCGATCCCGCCAGTCGATGAAGGTAATGTAGCCAACGCCCAGGGTTACGGCTGTCAACAGCAAAAAGATGCTTCCGTAGGCGATGCGGGCGACCAAGGGAAGATCGGTTTCCATGGTGTGAGCGGGGGTAACCCCGTCAATATCGGCGGCAGGAACAACAAGATGAATGCAAGATGGATGTGAGGCTCAATCCAGGCATGACAAATTACATGCCGTTGCGCCCCCAGACCACCAGGGCAATGGAAAGAACGAAGAAGGTGGGGACGGCAATCCAGCCAAGGGTGATGATGTCCATAGGTCCAGCCCAGCTAAAGAGGGGTTATCTCGAGGTGATCCCATTTTACGAGAGGAGATCCCTTGTCAACGGACATCTACGAACACCTGTTTTCAGCTAGAAATCGCAGGAGCCCCGCACTGTACCGTAGGGTCAGTGCCGGGAGGAATGCGCTTTGATGAAGTACAATGAACTTATGAGCCAAGTCCTGATCGTCTCCTGTAAGCTCAAGGCGTCCCAGTCGCAAGCCGCCAAATTGGACGCGACGATGGAGGCTTTTGGCCAAGCCTTGAACTGGGTCAACCAGAACACGCCGGAGAAGATCGTCAACGCGGTCAAACTGCAATCCCTTTGCTACTACGAGATTCGAGCCCGATTCGGCTTGTCCAGCAACTTGGCCCAGCAGGTGTGCAGACGGGTGGCCGGCGCCCGCAAAGCGGCGAGACAGCGTAACCGTCCAGTTAAAGAGTTCAAGCGTGGGTTCGTTACCTACGATGCACGTATCTTTTCATTCCGCGAGAAAGACTGGACGGTGTCGCTGACCACGGTTGAAGGGAGAGAACGCTTTGAGCTAGCCATTGGTAACTACCAGAGGGGAATGCTGGCTGGCTCTAACCCCAAATCGGCCACCCTAGTCCAGCGGAAGGATGGCTCCTACTACATCCAGATTTGCGTAGAGAAAAAACCACCCAAGCAACAAGATACCGACAAGGTGATCGGGGTGGACTTGGGAAGGACAGATATTGCCCATACATCGGAAGGAGATAACTGGAATGGACAGCAGTTGAACAGAGTCCGCGACCACTACTCCCGGTTGAGGGCGGCACTCCAACGCAAAGCCAGTAAGGGCACCCGCAGTTCGCGGCGCAGATGCAGAGAACTGCTGCAACGGCTGTCTGGCAAGGAGAGACGTTTTCAGGCGTGGGTCAATCATCGCATCTCCAAAGCTATTGTCTCTAGGGCAAAGGCGACAAATAGCGCTCTTGCTCTGGAAGACTTGACAGGGATCCGGGAGCGCATCAACCAACAACCCCGCAGTAAAACTGAACGGCGCAGGGCCAACAGTTGGGCGTTTTATCAACTCCGTCAATTTTTGGAGTACAAGGCTCTGCGTGCAGGGGTTGCTTTGATTCTGGTGCCGCCTGCCTACACGTCGCAGACCTGCCACCGGTGTTTGCACATTCATCCCGACCCTGCGCAATCCTACCGCAGTGGAAAGAAGTTTAAGTGTGGACACTGTGGATGGGAAGGGGATGCGGATTTGAATGGTGCGAATGTGATTGCGCTTTTGGGGGCTGCTGTAAACCAGCCTAGAGGTTCGTGGTTGGCTTGCCAACTGCAGGGCTACCGAAAGCCCGCCCTGTACTGCGAAGTAGTCAGGGTCGGGTAGTTTACTTCAAGCTGGCTACAGTGGAGTTAAATCTGAAACGTCTGAGCCAAACGAGGTGGGATCCGATGGTACTGGACACATTGCCGCTGGTTGCCGCTGTAGCCATCGCCATTTTTATGCTGGTTTTTTGGGTGCGGGTGGTTCGAGAGGCCATCTGGACAACGGTGGGGATTGTAATCATCTTGGCCGTGTTGTACGTGGTCTTTAGAATTGGCCCGCGGCAGGTGCTGCAGGAGTTGCGGGATCCCTTTGCCCTTCTAGAACAGGTTTGGCAGGTGATCGTCGGTTGGTTCCAGGCCCTTCTCCCCTAGAGTTCGTTATCTGCTATACAGTTCCCTGATACAATAGAAAACACAGGGGGGCAGCCTATTGGAACTGCTGGCGAATGGTTTGTCCAGTCAAAAATCGATTCCCTCTCCGGTTTCCGCACTGCTCTACAGCACCTACGCGACTGAAGTTCTCGCCATGCCTTCTGACCCTGAATGGGATCCCCAAGACCCCACCCCAGAAGATGGGATCCCCATTCCTGCTGGCGTCAGCGGGACGGAGTCCTCAGACATCCAGGTGGAGGTGGAGGATTTGGGGGAGCGCCGCCGCCAAGTGCGAGGTCGCGTCCTGATTCCGGTGGAGCGGCAGCAGGTCTGGCAGGTTTTGACCGACTACGACCATCTGGCGGAGTTTATTCCCAACTTGGTGGAAAGTCGCGTCATTGGCCGTGAGAATGGCCGCACACTGGTACGTCAAGTGGGATCCCAAAAGGTTTTATTTGCCCAATTTTCTGCTGCGGTGGTGCTGGCTATCGAGGAGATCTTTCCTCAGCAGCTTCGCTTCCAAAAAACACAAGGGGATTTTCTTATCTTCGAGGGGTTTTGGGATCTGGCCGATTGGTCGGCCCATCAAACCTTGCTCACCTACCACCTGCAGGTCAAGCCTCCCCGCAGAATGCCTGTCGGTCTGGTGGAACGCCGCATTTGCCAAGATTTGGCCCTGAACTTACAAGCCATTCGGGAGCGCTGCCTGAGTTTGTCGGATCATTCCAAGCCCGTTTGAGGCGTGCCCAATAGGTACCTCGTTCCCCAAGCGCTCCGCGCCGCTGACGCGACCACTCTCAGCCCTTCTGCCAAAGAAGAGGGGGGCTGGGGAACAGCTTTATTGCCATTTGTGGGATTTGATATTCGAGCTGGAATTTGCCAGGTGGATCCCAGAGGCAAAGTGGGCCGGTGGTCCTTCACCTTTCGAGTCTCAAGCAGCGATCGAGGGCTGTCCTTGGGTGTGTGGGTGCGCTATCGGCAGGGTGAAGTGGAAGGCACTGCCCTGATTGATCCCCCCCGATTCTGCCCAGATGCGCCCCCCCATGGCCTCAATGATCAGTCGGCAAATGGCTAGCCCCAAGCCCGTCCCACCCACCGAGCGCCGCAGGGATCCCTCTGCTTGATAAAACCGCTCGAAGATGGCTTGCAACCGGTCTGGCTCAATGCCGCGCCCGGTGTCGGCAACAGTGAACTTCACCATCGCCCCCGTCGATCCACCGGCTGGTGGCTCCACTTCTGCCCGAATCCAGATCCGTCCGGTGGAAGGGGTAAATTTGCAGGCATTGTCCAGCAGCTTACGCAACACCTCCACCAGCCACTCCCCATCCGCCCTAACCATTGGCAGCCGTTTGGGCAGCACCTGCTCGATGGTGGGCAAGTCTTCGTGCCGCCGTCGCGCTTTGACATTGCTCAGGGCCAGCTCCACACATTCTTGAGCAGACAACGGCTCGATATGCCAGCGAACGCGACCACTTTCCAGCTTGGAGAGGGTGAGAAAGTCCTGCACCAACTCCCGCAGCCGATCGGCATCTTGCAGGGCTGTGTTCAACATTTCCTGGCGCATCTCCAGGGGCATGTCGGGGTCGCTGGCCAAAGACTCCAAACACACCTGAATGGTGGACAGCGGGGTGCGCAGCTCGTGTCCGGTCACGGCAATCAGCTCTGATTTGGCCTGATCCAGAGCTGCCAACTGGCGATTGAGCTCTTCTAGGTGCTGATAGGCTTCTGCCTGCAAGAGGGCTACCCCCACTTGGTTGGCAATGGCTTCTGCCAACTCCAGAGTGGCCGGCTGCCAGCGGTGAGGGTGTTCGTGGTGTAGCTCCAATAGGCCCAGCAACCGCCCTTGATAGAGAATCGGCATGGCCACCCAAGCCCGAATTTGGGCCCGCTGCCACAGCTCCGGCACTCGCTGCAGGCGGGGATCCTTTTGGGTATCCTCGCAGCACACCGCTTGTGCCGAGGCTACTGCCTCCCGCAAAAAAGGGTTGCTGGGAAGAGGCCACAGGGATCCCTTAAGGCTGCCCATCGTTAGGGTGCGGTACTCCTGCTCAATCTGAACAGCAGGGGCCTGGCCATCGTAACGGTAGATCAAACATCGCCCCACCTCTGCCACCTGCCCCAGCTCCTGCACAGCAATTGCCAAAATCTCGCCGGGATCCAAAGACTGGCGAATGGCACTGCTGATGCGGTTGATCAGATGCTCTTTGCGCTCTTGCGCCCGAATGGTGCGGTAGGCCCGCTGCAGCTTGTATTGCCCTGCCTGGAGATAGGTGATCAGCCGCTCGGTAAAGGGGCCTGGATTCAGTTGGCTGGCGGAGTTTTGCGGGGATCCCTTGAGGTACTGGCGAAGGGGCTCAAGGCGAGGTTCCAGATCCGGTCGGTAACTGAGGATCTTGGGCAACAGGGCCAAAGCCGCTTGGACTGTAATCTGACGATCAAATGACCAGATCCCATCAAATTGGCGAGCTGCATCCATATCGCTGCTTTGCCAAGGACGCTCCCGCTGCATCTGCAAGCGTTCTCGACACACGAGGCAGGTGGCATAGTGGGCATCGATGACGATCAAGTGCCACTCCTGCACCAAGGGATCCTCTGGATCCAAGGGAATGGTGTGGTAGGGCAGGTCTGTCTGAGCAAAATCCTTTTCTGGGGTCGCCAACACAAACACGTCTTGGGCCATTGCGCTGATGCGCTGGTAGCGCCGTGCCTCCTGGCGGTAGTAGCGCTCCTTTTGAAAGTTAGCGAATACCCACGGGGATCCCTGCCCTTGCAGCACCTGATCCTCAATGGCGTGGCTGAGGGCAACCAAAGAGGATTTGAAATACAGTTGTGGGCGCAGGTGCGGCAAAGCCTGCAGCAGATCGCTCAATAGGGAGGTACGACTCTGGCGAAGGTAAGATCTAGAGCGGGTGGAGGCCATAACCCTACTGGCAAGCACAGATCACAGGCAGTACAGGGACACTTAACCCCAGAGAAGGAGGCTCGCAGTCTAGGTTTAGTCTAACGGTTGGGATCCCGCGGCGGAGGGAGCTTCATAAGGCGCAAGATCCAGCTAGCCCAAACTAAGAGATATAAAGTTTACGAAGTTATATGTAAGTCAGCCAAATGTCGGGATCCCGGTACAGCCAAGAGGACGTGCAGCAGATCCTCCAGCGGGCCATTGCCCGCCAGCCACGCCTGGGCGAGTTCACCCGCTCCCAACTGCAGGAGATGGCTGCCGAACTGGGGATCTCCCCCCAAGAGCTGGACTTGGCCGAGCAGGAATGGAAGGCCTGGCAAGAGCTGAACAGCCAACACCGAGAATTCCAGCGCTACCGCCGTCGGCAGTTTTACCAACTGCTGGGCCGCTATGGAATTGTCAACAGCTTTTTGCTGGGCTTAGACTGGCTCTCCGGTGGAGGGCTATCTTGGTCGCTGTTTATACTCATGGGGTGGGGCTTGACCGTTGCCCTCAAGGGCTGGAACGCCTACCAAACGGAGGGTGAACGCTACGAGAAAGAGTTTCGCCAATGGCAGAAGAAACGCCAGAAAGATCTCCGCCGCAAGTAAGCGCAGCCCACCCAAGAAGCCCGTCTCGCTGATGGAAATGGATTTCTCTCCAGACCTTGACTGGGGAGAGGTGCTATCATAGGCTTCCGGCATCAGTGAATGCCTGTGCGGGCGTAGTTTAATGGTAAAACCGCAGTCTTCCAAACTGCTGTTGTCGGTTCGATTCCGTCCGCCCGCTTCCTCCCACAAAATCCTAAGGGATCCCTTAAAGTGCCCTTCAGATTCTTCTTCACAGGTTGGGGCCGACTGTGGTGGTGCGGCGGATGGGTTGACCTTTCAGGGTATTGCCTTCTACTGTTTTCACCCAGCCTTGCCCTGGTACAAATCGGTACTGCACATCGGTATCAGAGCCACCGAGCAGATCCCCTTGGGCATTGAAGACGCGAGTTTCCCGCTGCCAGTGTCCTGGCCCGGTCGGTGTGCTGCTCGACTCGGTGGTGTAGGTTTGGCCGCGAGCATTGTTGAATTGGCCGCTGTGCTGCCAGCCTTGCCCCGCTTGGCCCTCGATAAGGCTCGAGCTGCTGCCCACCGTCTTGCCCTCGGCGTTTTGCAGGGTGGTGCTGCCCTGCCGTTGCCAACCCTCATGTGTGTGAGTAGTGGTGTGCTGATGGTTCAGGTTCCAGGTCTGACCTTGTTGGGTAGTGACTTGGCCGGAATAGTCTCCTTCCACCCCCTGACCGGGAATGAATTGCCGGGATCCCTGGCCGGAATAGGTGCCACTACCCGATCTGCCACTTGGCCCGGTGCCAGTGTAGGTGCCGGAGTGAGTGAAGGTGCGCTCACCGCTCGGGGTCAGGGATCCACCCGTTGACGTGGTGGCTGTGGCAGTGCGTTGACGGGGGCGAGCCTGCGCAAAGGGAGCAAGCGCCATCAGGAGGGCAGTAACCAATAACAGGCAAAAGCTTGGGGTTTTCATTTTCATTCTCATTTTTCGAGACCCCTTGAGAAATTGCCAATCATGACCCAGGCTAGGTGCTCACCTCATCTGACTCTGACTTCGGCCTGAGGGTTCACTTCCTAGAGGGATCCCGCCAGACATAACCTGCTCTTAATGTCGGTGCTGTAATCTCAGAGGTGCCTTTAGCGAATGCGACTGCATTTTTCTATGAACACCCGTCGTACTTTCCTGGCTGTTGCGGCTGGCCTGGTGGCTGCGTCTGCTGCTGCTCTTCTGGCTGCCGACAGCTTTGCTCAGTCTCCTGCCGAAGTCAAAGTTTGGATTGCCTTTACCGACAACCGCCTGGATTGGGCCCGCGGAAAAGCGGAAGAATTCAACAAACAATTTCCTCAATACAAAGTTACGATCGAAGGCTACGGCAACTACGAAGAAATTCAGCAAGCCACCGACCTGGCCATTCAACAAAATGCTGCTCCTTCGGTGGTGCAATGGTTTGAGGTGGGCACCCAGCGGGCACGGGATTTTAGTTACTTCAAGTCCATTGCCGAGGCTCTGGGCAATCGCACCGAAGTGAACGGGATCCCAGTGAATTTCGACGATTTTATCGAGCCGGTGGTGAGCTACTACACCCTGGATGGCAAATTTACCTCCATGCCCTGGAACAGCTCCAGCCCCATTCTCTACTCCAACACGGCCATCTTGAAGAAGGCTGGGATCGAAAAGCCGCCGGCCACCTGGCAAGAGCTGGAGGCTGCTTGTCAAAAGATCATGGCCCTCCCCGACGCTCCCCAGGGCTGTGTGACCTGGCCCAATCACGGCTGGTTCTACGAGCAGTGGATGGCCCAGCAGAATGCCCTCTTGGCCAACAACAACAATGGCCGTGCCGCCCGTGCCACCCAGGTCTTTTTGGACTCGGAGCCGTCAATTGCCATCGCCACCTGGTGGAAAGGGATGTATGACAAAGGCTACTACATCTACAGCGGCAAGCAGCGGGATTGGGCAGCCACCGAGCAGGCCATCCAGACCGGTACCGTCGCCATGGCCATCACCAGCAGCGCCGATGCCGCCAACATCACCAACGCTGCCAAGCAAAACAACATCGAGCTGGTCACCACCCGCATGCCCTACAACGCCGACAAGGGTTGGACGGGGAACTTGATCGGGGGAGCCAGCCTCTGGCTGGTGAAGGATCTGCCCAAGGAGGTGGAAGAGGGGGCGCTGACCTTCATGCTGTGGCTCAATAACACCGAAAATGCTGCCGAGTGGCACCAAGTGACCGGCTACTTGCCCATTCGGAAAAGCTCGGTAGCCTTGCTGGAGTCGAAGGGCTGGTTCAAGGAAAACCCCAACTTCTTCACCGCCAGCGACCAAATCAACAATTCCAAGGTGACCCCTGCCACTCGGGGGGCGCTGCTGGGGGCTTTCCCCGAAATTCGCAACGTGGTGACCCAAACCATGGAAGATCTGATGCTTAAAGGCGGGGATCCGGCCCAGGCCATGGCCAAGGCCAACCAGGAGGCCAACCGCCTTCTGGCCGAGTACAACTCCCTTTACCAGTAACCTGGATGTCGATGGGCTGACGGTGTCATTGAGGGATGGGGGTGGGCGGCGGCCTGCCCCTTTCCGGGCTTTGATAAGGCTCTTGTGAAGAGCACAGCCGAGGTGAGAGGCATGTTGGGATTCGTCCAAGTGTTGGTGCCGCTGTTGGCAGGGTTGCTGGGATCCCTCTGGATGGGGCTCCGTTTTCGACGCATCGAGTGGCCTGTGCCGGTGGGGGCAGTGCTGGGGGGCCTAGCAGGAGGGCTGGGATCCCTGATTTTTATGGCGCCCCTGGATTTTTGCACTTTTGAGCCGGAGCGCAAGGCTATCGACATGGCCTTTGGCGTGGGGCTGGTGCTGGCGGGCATGGCCATTCCCCTCTGGCCGCTGTTGGCGTGGACGCAGAAGGAACAGGAGCGCCGCCTGGGGATCCCCGGCCCAGCTGTTCAGGAGAGGGGCATCTTTAAGCAGTGGTGGCTGGCGTGGCTGCTCTTGTTGCCCACCTTCACGATCTTGGTGGTGTTTCTCTACTACCCAGGGCTGGATACCTTCCGCCTTTCCACCCTGCTCACATTTGTGGGGGCGCCGCGCAGCCGCTTCGTCTGTGTGGATAACTTTACCGCTTTGCTGACGGATTCCACCTATCTGCGCAGCCTGGGGATTACCTTTGCCATTTCGGCGGCCATCGTGGTGCTGGGGTTGAGCGGATCCCTGTTGATTGCCACGCTGGCCTATCAGCCGATTCGGGGGGCGGCGATTTATCGGGTGTTGCTGATCTGGCCCTACGCCATCTCTCCGGCGGTGGCCGGGATCATCTTCTTTATCATGTTCAACCCCTTGGGAGGGGTGGCCAACCATTTGCTGGGCCTGGTGGGGATCCCCCGTTTAAACTGGCTCAGCGATCCCAACTTGGCCCCTTGGGTGGTGATCTTTGCCAGCGTTTGGAAGCAGATGGGCTACAACATTTTGTTTTACCTTGCCGGCCTGCAAAACCTGCCCAAGGATTTGCTGGAAGCGGCTGCCATCGACGGGGCCGGGGCAGTGCGTCGCTTTTTTGCCATCACCCTACCGCTGCTTTCTCCCATCACCTTCTTTTTGGTGATTACCAACATGACCTATGCGTTTTTCGATATCTTTGGCACCATTGACTTGCTGACTGCTGGGGGCCCTTCCGGATCCACCTCGGTGTTGATCTACGAGATCTACAAAATCGGAGTGTCTTCAGGCAATTTGGGTAGGGCTGCCGCGCAATCCATCGTCCTGTTTCTCATTGTGGTGGGGCTGACGATCCTGCAATTTCGCACCACCGAGCGGAATGTAACCTACGGCGGATAACGGCTGTCTCTGCTGCAACGCAATGATCCCAGTTCTCAGTGGGCAAGGGGAAAATCGGCTAATACAGGCTTACACCTAGCCTCACTCCACCACCTTCGCCATTCAAGGGCAGCACAATCCGTTAGTCCGCGAAAGATTCTTCCAATTCAAGGATAAACAGTTATGAATAAAGAGAAACTATGGCAGCGAAGCAAACAGCGAATCCGGTTTCGGAATGACGATATGGATTTCTATTTTGCCTGGATTCTTGCTCACCAAAACGAAGGTGGTTCGGCACTTGGCGAGTGCTTCTACACTGCTTCCCAAATTAAAGATGGTGATCCCGAAAGCTGGTACAAGGCCTGGTCAGAAATGGCCCGTCGCGTCGAATCGCAGGCGACACAGGCACTGGCAAACGGGCATCGGGTTAGTGCACGTGAAGCCTACCTGCGCGCCTTTACCTATCATCAGATGGCAGCCATCTTCGTTCGCCCGCAAGATCAACGACTGCGAGAGGGATGGCAAAAAGCACAATGGTGTTTTCGGCAAGCAGCCGCTCAATGCAAGCCGCCTATCGAACCGATCCAGATCCCGTTCGCGGGCAAAGTTCTGCCGGGTTACTTTCTGTGCGGGCATAATGAGAATCGGAAAGCACCAACGTTGATCCTGATAGGCGGTGGTGAAACATGCGCCGAAGAACTCTATTTCTGGATAGGCCCGGCAGGAGTCCGCCGGAGGTATCACGTTCTTCTGATAGATTTGCCCGGTCAGGGAAGTACACCCTTCGATGGTTTATTCTTCCGGGTCGATTCTGAACTCCCTATCAAGGCTGTCGTCGATCATATCCTCACGCGATCAGAGGTCGACGCCGAACGGTTGGCTTTATTTGGCATCAGTGGTGGTGGCTACATGGTATCCCGCGCTCTTCCATTTGAGAAACGTATCAAAGCCTGCATAGCCAGTGCTCCCATCATAGATATTTACCAACTTGTCATGGCCGAAATTCCGTCGGTACTCCTCAAAACTCCCGGTTTTTTCAGGAACACCCTTACCAGGCTGGCAGGTCTTAGAAACCCCCTGCCCGGTATTGCATTAGAGAAGTTCTGCTGGCAAGCCGGAGTAAGCACAATTTCTGAAGCGTTAGAAATGGCGCGACAAGCACGAGTTGAAAGGATAGAAGAGATTACATGTCCGGTATTGTGTATGGTTGGCGAAGGAGAGTCAGAAGCACAAATGATGCAGGCTCGCGAGTTTTACAACGCTCTCCGATGCCCTAAAGCCTTTCGCGTCTTCGTTGCCGCCGACGGTGCAGATGCTCACTGCCAGATCAATAATCTGGGCCTGATGCAGCAAGTAGTCTTTGATTGGCTGGATGAGGTTTTTGGGTATCGGGCAGAGAATCTCTAAGAGCCTATCCGAAACATCCTGGTGTGGAAGATGAAGGTCAGCGAATCTCGTCTCTTCCCCGTGCGGTGATTGGAACGAAGCGATGCTGGGGGTAACGACGACCGAATAACCACCGTGGTGCCCATTGCCCCCAACGGTGATCACTGATCAAGACTATGCATGGGTGGCTTGACGACGCAACGCACCCATATCTGCCGATAGCGGAGGGGCGGTTCGCGCACTGCCCTCCCCGATGATACGACGAGCACGGGATGCATCGATGGACAATGGGGGTTGTTGATCATGCGCCCATCCCATTCACCACTCGTCGGGGTGCACCCGTCGGGGCACGACGGTGCCGTGCCTCGACTCCATCGGCTTGCATCCGGTGATGGATTTCATCCGTCGTGACGTGACGACGAGGTATTCGGATAGGCTCTCAGAAGGGCCAAGCTCACGGGAGCCATTGCCGCACGGGCGGTTTGGCAAGGAGCGCAGATTGCCGGCGCCGATTTCAGCGAAGCCTATGTGGATCGGGCGGCAAAGCGGCAGTTGTGTGAGCAAGCTGAGGGATCCCACCCGGTAACCGGCGTAACCACCCGTGAGAGTTTGGGCTGCCCTTGAATCAGGGCCGGCAAAGATGAAGAAAACAGGATCCCTGAGCCCCGTCGGTCAGATTGGCCTCTAGATTGGGTGAGGTGTCGATAGTGCCCAACTATGAGCAAGCCCAGCTTTGCGGTGATCGGCCTGGCGGTGATGGGGGAAAACTTGGCCCTCAACGTCGAGCGCAATGGCTTCCCGGTTGCCGTCTACAACCGCACCAGCTCCAAAACCGACCAGTTCATGCGGGAGCGAGCCCAAGGCAAACGGATCACCCCCGCCTACAGCCTGCCGGAATTGGTGCAACTGATGGAGCGGCCCCGCAAATTCTTGATCATGGTCAAGGCGGGTGCGCCGGTAGACGCGGTGATTGACGAGCTTAAACCCCTGCTGGATCCGGGGGATATCATCATCGACGGCGGCAACTCCCTCTACACCGACACCGATCGCCGTGCCGAAGCCCTCGCCCCCACCGGGATCCACTTTGTCGGCATGGGAGTGAGCGGCGGGGAAGAGGGCGCCCTGAACGGCCCCAGCCTCATGCCCGGCTGCAGCCCAGAGGCCTACCAACAACTGGAGCCCATCTTGGCCAAAATTGCCGCTCAAGTGCCAGACGGCCCCTGTGTCACCTACCTGGGGCCCAAAGGGGGCGGGCACTACGTGAAGATGGTGCACAATGGCATCGAATACGGCGATATGCAACTGATCGCCGAGGTCTATGACGTAATGCGCAGGGCCTTGAAGCTGTCGGCCTCGCAGATGCAGGAGATTTTTCAGGCTTGGAATGAAACGGAGCTGGAATCTTTCCTGATTGAAATTACCGCCAAGATTTTCCAAACCCTGGATCCGGAAACCGGCAAGCCTTTGGTGGATCTCATTCTGGATAAGGCTGGGCAAAAAGGCACCGGTTTGTGGACAGTCAAGGACGCTCTAGATCTGGGGGTACCAGTGCCCACCATTGAAGCGGCGGTGCAAGCTCGCATCCTCTCGTCGATGAAAGAGGAACGGGTGGCTGCCTCTGCCCAGTTGAAGGGGCCCGACGCAACTTTTGCAGGGGATCCCGATCGCTTTATCCAAGATCTGCGCGCCGCCCTCTACTGCTCCAAAATCTGCTCCTATGCGCAGGGGATGGCCCTGCTCAAAAGAGCCACTGTTGCCCACGGCTACGTCTACACCTTCAGTGAGATTCCGCGGATTTGGAAGGGGGGCTGTATCATCCGCGCCCGCTTCCTGGGCGAGATCCAGTCGGCCTACAAACGGGATCCAGAGCTGGTGAACCTGCTCTTGGATGAGGAATTCGAGCAGGCCATCCGGGAGCGGCAGGGATCCTGGCGGCGGGTGGTGTCCACGGCGGCTGCCCTGGGGATCCCGATCCCGGCCATCAGCGCTTCTTTGGCCTACTACGACAGCTACCGTACCGCCAACCTGCCCCAGAACCTCACCCAAGCCCAGCGGGACTTCTTCGGGGCCCACACCTTCGAGCGCATCGACAGGCCGGGCGTCTTTCACCATGAGTGGAATGCCTGTTGCCGTTAGCAATGCGTAGCATCAAGAGGTCTCCGGAAAAAAGTTGAACCGCG
This sequence comes from Thermostichus sp. MS-CIW-34, assembly GCF_054060435.1. NCBI lineage: Bacteria > Bacillati > Cyanobacteriota > Cyanophyceae > Thermostichales > Thermostichaceae > Thermostichus > Thermostichus sp. MS-CIW-34. The sequence goes on from NZ_JBSSDE010000013.1 coordinate 69,618, forward strand.
CACCTCCGTATGGAAAGGCTCCCCTTCCTGAGGAAAATCCTCGCGGAAATGGGCCCCGCGGCTTTCCTCCCGCAGCAGCGCCCCCTGAGCTATCAGACGGGCCAGCAAAAGCAGACTGCCTGCCTCGGCCTCTTCCCGGGTGGCCCAAGGCTTTTCCTGCAGGGGAAGTGCCTTGACAAAGGTCAGAAAAGCCCGCAGCCGTGTTCCCTCCCGCACAACGCCCAAAGCTTCCCCAACTCGATGCCTGAGAGCCGGCAGGATGTCGGGAGACGTCGCCAGAACGGGTAGCCTCTGCAGCTGTCGGGGAAAGCTCACCTCTCCCAAATCTTGCAAGGCAGCCAAGGCGGCCCGCTTGCCCATGACCAGCCCTTCCAAAAGGCTGTTGGAAGCCAAGCGATTGGCTCCGTGCAGACCCGTGGAAGCCACCTCCCCAGCAGCATAAAGGCCCGGCAGGCCGGTGAAGCCGAAAGTGTCCGTTCGGATCCCACCCATCACGTAGTGAGCCGCGGGAACAACTGGGAGCAGATCCTTCGTGGGATCCAGCCCCAAGGCGCGGGCAGAGGCAACAACGGTGGGAAAGCGCTCCTCCAGATGTTCGACGACCCGCAGATCCAGGTAGGTTCCCCCTGTCTGCTGCCGCTCCCAGAAAACGGCCCGAGCTACCACATCCCGCGGCGCCAGCTCTCCCAGCTCCGCATAGCGAGGCATAAAACGCTCCCCCAAGGCGTTGAGGAGAACAGCCCCTTCTCCTCTTACTGCCTCGCTCACCAGCGCTCCATTGGGCAAGGCCGTGGGGTGAAATTGCACAAACTCCAGATCCCTGAGAGTGGCCCCTGCCCGCCAGGCCAGCACCATTCCGTCGCCGGTGGCCCCCGGGGGAGCTGTCGAGACGGGGAAAAGGCTGCCAAATCCTCCCGTAGCCAGGAGAACTGCCCCGGCCCTCACCTCCACCGGCCCTTCAGGGCCAAGCAGCAAGGCCCCCCCTACCCTGTCCCCCGCCAGCAAAAGGCTTAGGGTTGTGTAGCCCTGCAAAGGCAGCCTGTTGAGGCGAGCCAGCAAACCTCTCAGAAGCCACAGTCCGCTCCGATCCCCCCCCAGATGGCGTACCCGCGCTTGGGAGTGGCCCCCTTCCCGGACAGGTTGGGGATGGAAAGGAAGGCCCCAGCGCAAAAGTCTCTCCAGGTGCAAGGGTGCTTCCTCCACAATGGAGCGAGCCACCTTTTCTTCCACCAGGCCGCGGCCCGCTTGCAAGGTGTCTTGGATATGGGCTTCTACGTCCGCCTCATCCACAGGAAAAGCCACCCCACCCTGCGCCCAAGGGGTAGAGCCAGAGGGAAGGGGATCCTTGCTTACCACCAGAGTTGTCGCCCCCTGGGCTTCGGCCCACAGGGCTGCGTACACCCCCGCCACCCCTGCTCCCAGGATCAACAGGTCTGTTTCTAACAAGGGCGGCGCCCCGTTCTTCCCCTCCACCTCTAGGCTCCGGCGGGCACTGCCAGCATGGCCAGGATGGAACGGCGAGCCTTCTCAGCCACCTCCTGGGGCACCTGGATCACGTAGCGCATCTCCTGCAGGGAGCGGTAAATCTTTTCCAAGGTAATCTTCTTCATGTACTCGCAGACGGCTTCTGCCTTGACAGGGATGAACGTTTTGTCTGGAGCTTCTTTCTTGAGCCGGTGAAGAATGCCCACCTCGGTGGCCACCACAAACTCGCGGCTTTCTGAAGCTTTGGCGTAGCGCACCATGCCCTCGGTGGAGAGCAGCTTGGCATCCGGTTTGAGGAAGAGACAGCTAGAGCCGCAACTGCACTCCGGGTGAATGAGGAACTCTGCTCCAGGGTGCTCTTCCACCATCGCCTTGAGGTGCTCTTCCCGGATGCCAACATGCACGTGGCACTCTCCCGGAAAGAGATCCAGCTCCCTTCCGGTTACTTGAGCAACGTGGGCTCCCAGAAACATATCCGGCACGAAGAAGATGGGGCGATCCGGGGGCAGGCTGGCCACCACTTGAACTGCGTTGGCGCTGGTTACGCAGACATCTGCCAGAGCCTTGATCTCGGCAGCGGTGTTGACGTAGGCCACCACCAGGCCCTCAGGGCAGGCTGCCTTCCACCGCAGCACATCTTGCGGGCGAATGCTATCGGCCAAGGAACAGCCCGCCTCCAGATCCGGCAGCAGCACTGTCTTTTCCGGGTTAAGGATGGCAGCCGTCTCCGCCATAAAATGCACGCCCGCAAAGACAATCACCTGGGCGCTCGTCTTTTGAGCCTCCCGAGCCAGTCCTAAGGAGTCTCCCACAAAGTCCGCCACCTCTTGAACTTCGGGGAGCTGATACGAATGCGCGAGGATAACTGCCTGCCTTTCCTGTTTGAGCCGGGCAATCTCCTGGACGATTGTGGCAGTGTTGTGTAGCAATGGGGTTTCTCCCTTCATTTTCGACTTCTTGTCGCGACAGCGTTGCGTAGCAATAACGGTTTTGTTCCTCTGGAGGCTGGACACGATCTGAGGACTTTGTCCCGCTAATGCGTTTGCAGGAGCAGCGCGCAGCAATAACGGAAAGCCCATCTCCTGGAGTTGGTCGACTCTGCTTTGGGGGGTATCTGAGCCGGCAAGAGAAGCAACCCCCAACCCAGATGCCCGGCGAAGCCTTTCGCGGCGCCCGGTTGAGCTGGAGCTGGGCTTAGGTTGTCTTCTCAAAGTAGCATCAGTCGCAACAGCGTTGCGTAGCAATAAAGCAGTGTCCAGCGAGGACTTGGCTCAGGGTCACACCACCAGCAAAGAGAGATCCAAAGCCTTGGCCGAGTGGGTGAGCGCCCCGACGCTGACGTAATTCACGCCTGCCTCGGCCACTTGCCTGGCCCGTTCTGGGGTCATGTTGCCGCTGGCCTCCAGGGGAACTCTCCCTCCCACCCGTTGGACGGCGGCCTGGGTTTCTTCCAGGGTGAAGTTGTCCAGAAGGATGAGATCGGCTCCTGCTGCCAAAGCCTCTTCCAGTTCCTGGAGATCCCGCACCTCCACCTCCACCTTGAGGTGGTGGGGAGCACCTTCCTTGGCCCGCTTGACGGCTGCCAAAACGCCTCCCGCGCCGCGGTCGCAACAGCGTTGCGTGGCAATGATGTGGTTTTCCTTGATCAAAATGCCGTCGAACAGCCCAAAGCGGTGGTTTTTGCCGCCCCCTACCCGTACAGCATACTTCTCCAGGGCGCGCAGGCCGGGAGTGGTCTTGCGGGTGTCCAGAAGCTGGGTTGAGGTTCCCCGGAGAGCCTCTACATAGGTGCGGGTGAGGGTGGCAATGCCGGACAGCCTTTGGAGAAGATTGAGCGCCAGCCTCTCCCCCGCCAGAATGCCCTTCAGGGATCCCTTGAGGTGGGCCACCTCTTGACGGACAGCCACCCTGGCCCCTTCCTCCACTCCAGGGATGAACTCCACCTGGGGATCCGCCAGCCGAAAAACCCGCTTGGCAATCTCCAGGCCGGCCAGGATCCCTGTCTCCTTGGCCAGGATTACCGCCTCACCCTCCAGTCCTGGGGGTAGGGTCAGCTCTGTGGTGAGGTCGCCGTGCCCCAGGTCTTCCCACAGCCAAGCGCAAAGGGTCTCCTCTGGTAGGTAAACTTCTTCCATTTTCGGTTTGGTTTTAGCTAGACCGCCGGGAAGCCCCGCCCTCCGTTAGTGACTAGTGACTAGTGGCTGGTCACTATCCACTCACCACTATCCAGGGTAAGGGTCGGGATAAAAGGCGAGGACACGATGCTTCGTCCTTACTGGTGCTATGACCGGCGTAGCAGGATTTTATACCCTCATCATGAGAACTGCTTACCAGTATCGCTTACGCCCTACCTCTAGCCAAGTTGCTCTGATGGACCAATGGCTAGACTTGTTACGCAAGCAGTACAACTACCGCTTAGCAGAGCGCTTTGCGTGGTGGGAACACAATCGCTGTGATATCAATGCTTGTCCCCTAGTCTGTCATTTGCCCAAGCTGAAAGACAAGCCCGATTTCTACTCCCAAAAACGGGACTTGGTGAGCACGAAAGCCCTGTTTCCGCAGTACAGAGCAGTCCATTCGCAAGTCCTGCAAAACTGCATAGAGCGAGTGCACAAAGCATTCGACCGCTGGCTGAAGGGGGACGGTAACGGCAAGCGGGCAGGGAAACCCAGATTCAAGGGAGCTGG
>NZ_JBSSDE010000014.1:0-73582 GCF_054060435.1 Thermostichus sp. MS-CIW-34
CCTACGCAATCCTATCGCAGTGGGAAGCAGTTCAAGTGTGGGCACTGTGGATGGGAAGGGGATGCGGACTGGAATGGGGCCAACATGATTGCCAAACTTGGGGCTGCCGTAAACCAGCCTAGAGGCCCGTGGTTGGCTTGCCAACTGCAGGGCTACCGAAACCCGCCCTGTACTGCGAAGCAGTCAGGGCCGGGTAGTTTACTTTGGGGTAGCGAGCGCAGCAGAACTCGGATCCGCACTGGTGGCGGTACTGGCTGAAGCGGAACTCACAAAGGGCTTCCTTGAGTCCAGATTGAGAGTCCCCTTGGGTCCAGAGTCAACATAAAAGGCAGGTTAGTGGCAGCGGCCATCTGCAAATGAACCTGTGGCGGCATCTGGCCCAGACTTTATCGCTGCACACTTCCCCAACGGGCAAACCCAGACAGACATAGTATCAACAGAAATAGGCAGGGATCGCCGGGATCTCTGCCCATCTCAACCCCGAAATTGGATCTCTTCTCGGCTTTCCTCAAGCCTCTTCAAGACTCCTGCGCCAGGCGAGCGTAAAACAAGCCTTGAACGCGAACAGTGTGGGGTTCCATCGCCCCTTGCTCGGTGCTGGAAGGCTGAATGCTAACAAAGGATCCCGCCATTTCGCCAGTGCTGGCATCCACGCGAGCGATCCGCAGCGACATTTTCCCCTGGGAAACCTCGTCCACCTTGCGGTTGGTGGCAAAATCATCTTTGGCAGCCTGTAGACCTACCGCAGTGTCGTAGCCGGTGTTGGATCCCCGCCCGCGCGGGTCGAGGAAGGTGCTGCTGTGATAGCCGGGCACCAAGAACTCCCCTTCAAAATCGGTCGAAGGGTCAATGGCCGAGCCCTGGGCAGTGGCGACCAAGTCTTTCACGCTAAACAGAAACGGCACCAGCTCGCGGCGGGGCATTTGGCCGGTGGTCGGCTGAGAGGTGATCCCATCCACCACTTTGAGCTCCAGCGCACCGTCTTTGGGAGTCACCTCAGCTTTAATCGGCCCCAGAGTGGCCGCTGAGATCATGATGTTTTTGGCCTTGATGAACTCTTTCTCGCCGTTCCGCTTTTCTTCTTCCACCTCAATTTGCACCGGCTGGAAGCAGACATCCGTCAGCTTCAGGGATCCCCCCCTAGGCACTTCGATACGGCCCCGGGCGTTGTCCGAGACCGAAGGGCAAATGGCGGCCTTGCCGGTGTTGCGGATCTGGTCATAGGTCAGCGGCGCCTTGGCAGCCTTAGCCGGAACAGCAAAGACGCTCAAACAAAGCGCCAACAGGATGGCGAGCAGTGGACGGTACCGCATAATCAACCTCGAAAAACCTTTTTTGAATCTGAACGCTGCTGGGGGAAATAAGCCCGAATGCCCCCATTGTACGCAATCGTGATCCCCCTCAGAGGAAGTGCCTCAAAATTAGCCACCCACCAACAGGGATCCCAGCCAGCGTTCCCGAATCTGGGTGATCAACTCGCGGATAGGCTGTTGGTTGACACGGTAGCTGATGGGATGGGCAATCAGGCGAGCTGTACTCTCGAATAGGCAGTCTCGCTCAATCAGGCCGTTTTCCCTCAGGGTGCGCCCTGTGGCTACCAAGTCGACGATGGCATCGGCCATGCCGGTGAGGGGGGCCAACTCCACCGAACCATAGAGAGAGATAAGCTCCACCGGCAAATCCAGGCGGTCAAAATACTCCCGGGCGCAGCCGACAAACTTAGAAGCCACGCGGGCATGAGCAGGCAACTGAGCTGCCGAGTGGTAGGGGCTATCTTGGGGAAGGGCCACCGACATGCGACAGTGGCCAAATTGGAGATCCAACAGGTGGGCCACCCGCGCTGCGGTGCCGGCATAGCGCTCCCGCAAGACGTCGTAGCCGACAATGCCCAACTGCGCCTGCCCGTACTCCACGTACACCGGCACATCGTGAGTGCGCACCAGCAGCGCTTCGTAGCGTTGTCCGTTCAGCCGGGTGGGGGATTCAATCCGCAGCAGGCGATTGCCGGGATCCAAAAAACGGCTGAAATCGATCCCCACCTGCTGCAGGCATTGAATGGCCTCAGGCAGCAAGGCCCCCTTGGCCAGGGCAATCGTGATGGGTGGGCTGTCGGGACGGCCATCCAGCATCTTTTTCAGGATCTACTACATTTGTCTGATACATCCGTCTGAATCTTGGGCCAGGAGCAATCAATGTAAGAATGCTGGGATCCCCGTCTGCCGGGTGGAACTCTCAGGAGAGACGGGGCAAAACGAGGGGCTCAGGGGAAACCCTTGGCGAAATGCCCAGAGGCGGGCGGGTTCTCCCAGAAGAGCAGACCCCCTCGATTGTAGGGGATCGGAATCCCAGCAGCGATTCCCCAGCCTCTTGAAAGCCCCGCCGGTTCTCTGGAATGCCGATCCTGGGATGATAAAGTCAGAGCACGGTTAGCCCGGAGGAGTGACGACGGCATGAAAGCCATGATCCTGGCAGCAGGCAAAGGCACGCGGGTACGGCCCATCACCTACATGATGCCGAAGCCGATGATCCCCATTTTGCACAAGCCTGTCATGGAATTTTTGGTGGAGCTGCTGCGGGAACACGGCTTCGACCAGATCATGGTCAACACCAGCCACTTGGCCCACCAAATCGAAGACTACTTTCGAGATGGGCAGCAATGGGGGGTTCACATCGGCTTTTCCTTCGAAGGCCATTTTGAGAACGGCCAGCCGGTGGCCGAACCTCTGGGCTCCGCTGGCGGTATGCGCAAGATCCAGGATTTCTCCGGATTTTTCGACAGTACCTTTGTGGTGCTCTGTGGGGATGCCCTGATCGACCTGAACCTCACGCAGATCGTCAACTTCCACAAAGCCAAGGGGGCGCTGGCCACCGTGGTGTTGCGGGAGGTGGATCCCAGCCAGGTCTCCAGCTACGGAGTGGTGGTAACCGATGAGACGGGTCGCATCACTGCCTTCCAAGAAAAGCCCAGGCGGGAAGAGGCCCTCGGCCACACCATCAACACCGGCATCTACGTTTTCGAGCCGGAAGTGTTCGACTACATTCCCCCTGGCTGCCCCTACGACATCGGCAGCGATCTCTTCCCGGCCTTGGTGAAAGCGGGTGCCCCCTTTTATGGGATCACGGCTGACTTTCAGTGGGTGGACATTGGCCGCACCCACGACTACTGGCTGGCGGTGCAAAAAGTGCTGCGCGGCGAGATCAAGGGAGTCAAGGTGCCTGGGATCCAGATTCAACCCGGCGTATGGACGGGGATCAACATCCGCGCCAACTGGGATCGCATCCACATCGAGCCACCGGTCTACATCGGGGCCAGCAGCTATTTGGCGGACGGGGTCAAACTCATCGGCCCCACGGCAATTGGCTACGGATGTGTGTTGAATGAAGGGTGTACGCTGGATGGCAGCTTGATTTTTAACTACACCCAGATTGCGGCAGGCGTGACCCTACGCCACCAGATGGTGATGGGTCGCTACTGCATTTCCTCGGATGGCAATGCCATCGACACCGAAGAGTCCAACCTCACGTGGCTGATCGGAGATGCCCGCAGCAATGCCAACGGCAAATCCCCATAGCGCCCTCTACCTCTACGGGATCGTCGCTGCCCCTGGCCCGCGTCATCTGAGTGTGGTGGGGCTGGACAAGCAGCCGGTGCAGGTTCATGGGCTGGGATCCCTGGCCTTCTTGTACTCCCAGGCTCGACAGGAGCGCTACCTGGCCAGCCGGGCCAACTTGCTCGCCCATGAGGCCGTGCTGGAAAAAGTGATGAACGAGGGACACCGGGCTCTGCTGCCTCTGCAATTTGGCCTGGTGGTGAGCGGCTGGGAGCAGGTGGAACGGGACTTGGTGCAGCCCCGCTTGGCGGATCTGCTGGCTCTGCTGGAGCGCCTGGAGGGCAAGCGGGAGGTGGGAGTCAAAGTCTTCTGGGATCCCGAGCAGGAGCTCAAGCTGGGGCTAGAGGAAAACCCTGCCCTCAAAGCTCGGCGGGACGAAATGGCCGGCGCTCCTTTGGGATTGGACGCGGTAGTTGAGATCGGACGGGCTCTAGAGCAACTCTTGGAGCAGCGGCGTCAGCGCATTGCCCAGACCTTTACAGCAGCCCTCAGCCCCTTGGCCAGCGACCGCGTAGAAGGAGATCTGCTCACCGAAAACATGGCCTACAACGGCTCGTTTTTGATCAATTGGGAAGATGAGCCGGTTTTTGCCCAAAAAGTAGAGGAGCTAGACCAGACCTTCCAGGGGCGGCTGCGCATTCGCTACAACAACTTCACCGCTCCCTACAATTTCGTCAAACTTTGACACACTCAGCTGTATTGGGTCACTTCTCTACAAAAGACAAGAGGAGACCGCTCGGCTGAATGGTCGAAGGCAGGGATCCTTTTGGAAATCTGCTCAGGTATTGTGGGGATAGGCACTGCAGTCTGTAAGCCGAGGGAGACGGTATGGGGTTGCTTATTTTTATCTTGTTTTTAGCTCTGGCTGCCGGGATCTTGGCTCTAGCCCTTTACCACGAAAAGAAACGTCGAGAAGCTCTGGAGCGGGTAGCTGCACAGCTAGGAATGCGCTTTTCTGCCCAATTGCCGGAAGAGATCCGATCCCGCCTGGTTCAAGCCGGCTTTGGGCTGTTTGAGCAAGGCCATGGGCGACGTTTCTATAATTCGATGTCCAAGCGGCTGATCGATGGCACTGAGATTACCGTTTTTGATTACCAATACACCCGCGGCAGGGGCAAGAGTTCCAGCACTTATCGCCAGTCCGTCTTCTACGCCTATCACGAGGATCTTCATCTGCCCCGTTTTCGGCTGCACCCCGAAAATGCCTTTTTCCATGGCATCGCCAAAGCTTTTGGCATGCAAGATATCAACTTCGAGAGCCACCCTAAGTTTTCTCGGAGCTATCTCTTGCGAGGACAGGATGAAGCTCAAGTTCGGCTACGTTTTCATCCCGGCGTCCTCAGTTTTTTGGAGCAATATCCCAACTATTGTGCCGAAGGGGCCGGCGCCCACCTCATTCTCTGGCAGAATGACCGACAGGTGAGTCCCGAAGAGATAGCAAAATGGATGCGCTTGGGGGAAGAGTTGACTCAACGGCTGCGGCGTAGGTAGCAGCAGAGCCTACGGCCCGCTGCCGCAAGCAGCTAACCTCAGCCTAAACCTCACCCCAAGAGGGTGCGCTGCAATCTCAAGAACCTGATACATTCACGCTGAACTCTCCTGAACATGGTTCAGGAAAGAAGCGATCGCATCCTGCCTATCTCTGAGCAGGAAGGCGGTATCCCGCAAAGCCCTGAGGAATACCCCCCGAGCGCTTTCCCCCTTCACTTCCCGGCAACCGTTGCGGTGGACTCAAGGATCAGGGGGAAACTTGGTTTACTATATCCCTCTCAATGACTTTTGCCAAACCGCCTAAAGCTCAGTAAATTCAGCAAAGTTCAGGGTTTTGGGGGTTAGAGGCATGCTCTCTACTGAGCGCCGAGGGCCGCCAACAAATCATCTGCCAACAACACCGCCGTATAGACCAAAGCCTGTCGTTGCTCAGGAGACAAATCGCCGACGGGAGTCTGGGGATTGCTCACGATACCCTGCAGTACTCTGCTGGCTATGTATTCCCGCTTGGAAACCCCTGGGCTGGAGATGGTGGGGTTATCCAGAGAGAACTTCTGATGGTGCTCGAAGGGGAAGGCGTATTCGGGGGCAACCGGCATCGCTCGACTCCAGATGGATCTCTACACTCTGCTTTGCCTATTTTCCCATCCTCTCTCGCTGGGGATTTTAAAAAAGCGGTGCCTCAAAAAAGACATAACGGGTTATCGTAATCAGAGAGATCCCTATGTGGGGGAAGGATCTGGGCTGCTCTCCCTTGGGAACAGTGGACATGCATTTGAGGGATTCTTTTCGACGCACCAAAATTGTTGCCACCATCGGCCCTGCCAGCTCAAATCCAGCCATTCTCAGGGAGATGATCCTGCAAGGGGCAACCACCCTTCGCCTGAACTTTTCCCATGGGGATCACGAGCTACACCGCCGCAGCATTCGCCTGATCCGCCAAACTTCGATGGATCTGGGCATCCAGGTCGCCATTTTGCAAGACCTGCAGGGGCCCAAAATCCGCCTGGGCAAGTTCGCCGAAGGCTCGATCACCCTCAAGGCAGGGGATCCCTTTGTGTTGACCAGCAAACCTGTCTTGGGATCCCAAGAGCGCAGCTGGGTCACCTACGACAAGCTGGCCCAAGAAGTGCCCGAAGGAGCGACGATCCTCATCGACGACGGTCGAGTGGAGATGCGGGTGGAAGCCGTGGATCCGGAAGCGGGCGAACTCTTCTGCCGCACCATTGTCGGGGGTACCCTCTCCAACAACAAAGGGGTCAATTTCCCCGGTGTGCGCCTGAGCATCCGCGCCGTGACTCCAAAAGACAAAGAAGATCTCTACTTCGGCCTCAACCAAGGGGTGGATTGGGTGGCCCTCAGCTTTGTGCGGGATCCCTCTGATGTGCTGGAGCTGCGGGAGCTCATTGCCTCAGCCAAACGGCCTTCTTCCGGCTCAGCCGACAAGCGGGTACCCATCATCGTCAAGATCGAGAAACACGAGGCCATTGAACAGCTGCCCCAGATTTTGGCCCTCAGCGACGGTGTGATGGTGGCGCGGGGAGATCTGGGGGTAGAGCTGCCTGCGGAAGAGGTGCCGATCCTGCAGAAGCGGGTGATCGCCCTGGCCAACTCCCTGGGGATCCCGGTGATTACGGCCACCCAAATGCTGGACAGCATGGTGCACAGCCCCCGACCCACCCGTGCCGAGATCTCCGATGTGGCCAACGCCATTTTGGATGGCACCGATGCCGTTATGCTCTCCAACGAGACGGCTGTGGGCAAATACCCTGTCGAGGCCGTTGCCACCATGGCCCGCATTGCCGTGCGCACCGAGCGCGATTACTTTGACCTGACCTCCGCCGACCGACGACAACGCCTTCGCACCCTTGCCATGCAGGAGCTGAGCCAAAACAACGGCAACAGTCCTGCCGGGATGCGGCCCAAAACCCTGATCACCGACTCGATTAGCCGCGCCGTGGGGGAGATCGCCCAGGAGTTGGATGCCGTAGCCGTGATGACCCTGACCAAAACGGGGGCTACCGCTCGCAATGTCTCCAAGTTTCGTCCCCGCACTCCCATCCTGGCCGTAACCCCCCATGTGGAGGTGGCACGGCGGCTGCAGTTGGTTTGGGGGGTACATCCGCTGTTGGTTATGGATTTGGCCACCACCCGCCAGACCTTTCAAGCGGCCATCAGCTTGGCTCAGGAAGATGGCTTGCTCAAGGATGGCGACTTGGTGGTGCTCAGTGCAGGAACCCTGCCAGGCGTTGCGGGATCCACCGATCTGATCAAGGTGGATGTGGTGAAAGCGGTGGTGGCTCAAGGCAAAGGGTTTGGCAAGGGCATTGTCAGCGGCCCGGCCCGCATCTTGAGATCCAGCCTCGATGCCAGCAAAATCACCGCCGGGGACATTTTGGTTGCCCAATCCACCGACGCCAACTATGTGGAGGCGATCAAACAGGCAGCCGGCGTGATTACCGAAGAAGAGGGAGCCTCCTCTCATGCAGCAGTCATTGGCCTGCGGCTGGGGGTGCCGGTGCTGGTGGGGGTCAAGGATGCTACCCGCTTAATCCGGGATGGATCTATCGTCACTCTGAACCCAGAAAAAGGCATAGTGACCGCAGGAGCCGATGGCTTGGGCTTTTAAGCGGGCCTTAAGGTTGCCTGCAATACAAACTTGTATCTCTTGCTACGAAACGAGACCCAGTTCTATGATGGGGGTAGCGAGGCAAGATTTTCCCTGACCCTTCGGTGCGTCCCATCCATTCCACGTGTAGGTTAAGCTATGCCCACTTTACAAGCCACCCACTATGCGGTTGAGGCCATCCAGGAGGAAGCTCGTCGCCTCATTCAGCAGGGGGTCTTACGCCGCTCTGCAGCCATTGCCCACCTGCAACCCTTTTTCCCGCAGCGGGAGTGGCAGGCGATTGCCCAAGAGCTGGAGCTGCAAGACTACTGCCCCTCGGATCCCCTCTGCGATTTAATCGGCGACTGCGAGGAGTGGGGCGAAGACTAAGCCTCGATCTGCCGAGGATGGCAAGCGGTCGACGTTGGCAGACAGCCAATGCTTCTTTCTATTCCACCCGTTTTTTCCCTCTTGATCTGTCGGCGGTTAAGCTGGATGAACTATAGTCAGTAATCAAACATCCCTTTTCGCCGGGTTCGCATGGGTCAGACGGCTGTCATTGCCACCTCAGATGGAGGTCTCGACCTGAATAGCCTCGGTTTTGAGGTGCCAGGGTGGCTGCGTGCTCTGCTTTCCGGTGCCGAGGATCCCGGCGATGGGCTGCGGCCTTACACGGCTGAAGAAGCCAATCTGCTGCGCCGTGCCTTTGAGTTTTCTTACTGTTTGCATCAGGGCCAAAAACGCAAATCAGGGGATCCCTACATTGCCCATCCGGTAGCCGTGGCCACTCTCCTGCGGGAGCTGGGGGGAGATGCGGTGACAGTGGCAGCCGGCCTTTTGCACGATGTTATTGAGGATACAGAAGTTACCCCAGAAGCCCTGGAAGCTGAATTCGGCTCTGAAGTTCGCCTACTGGTAGAAGGAGTTACCAAACTCTCTAAGTTCAATTTCTCCAGCAAAACCGAGCAGCAAGCGGAAAATTTCCGCCGCATGTTTGTGGCCATGGCCAAAGACATTCGAGTCATCGTGGTCAAGCTGGCGGATCGCTTGCACAACATGCGCACCCTGCAGTATCTCTCCCCCAGCAAGCAACGGCAGATTGCAGCCGAAACAATGGAAATTTTCGCCCCTTTGGCCAACCGGCTGGGGATCTGGCACTTCAAATGGGAACTGGAAGACTTGGCTTTTAAGTATCTGGACTACGAGGCTTACCGGAAGATTCAGGAATTGGTCAACGCCAAGCGCGCCGAGCGAGAGGCCGAGATCCAAGCTTTTATCGAAGAGCTGCGGCAGAACCTTCTTCAAGCGGGGCTGGAACATTTCGAGATCAGCGGGCGGCCCAAACATTTGTACAGCATCTATCGCAAGATGCAGCAGCAGCGCAAAGAATTTCACGAGATTTACGATCTCTCAGCAGTTCGGGTAATCGTACATACCAACAGCGAGTGCTATCGGGTGCTGGCAGTCGTTCACAACTGCTTTCGCCCCATCCCTGGGCGTTTCAAAGACTACATTGGTCTGCCCAAGGCCAATCGTTACCAATCTTTGCATACGGCGGTGATTGGCCCGCAGGGAAGACCGGTGGAGGTGCAGATCCGCACCGAAGAGATGCACCGCGTGGCTGAGTACGGGATCGCCGCCCACTGGAAGTACAAGGAGGCCGGCAGCACCACCGTCAAGGCGGACGAGGAGCGCTTCACCTGGCTGCGGCAGCTCTTGGAGTGGCAAAACGACCTCAAAGACGACAAAGAGTATCTGGACACCCTTCGCGAGAATCTGTTTGAGAGCGAGGTTTACGTTTTCACGCCCAAGGGGGACTTGCTGGCCCTGCCCCAGGGATCCTGTCCGGTGGACTTCGCCTATCGCATCCACTCCGAAATTGGGGATCACTGTGCAGGAGCGCGGGTAAACAACAAGATCGTGCCCCTGGATACCCGCCTGCGCAACGGCGACATTGTGCAGATCATCACGCACAAAAATGCCCATCCCAGCCTGGACTGGATCAATTTCGTTGCCACCAGCTCTGCCCGCAATCGCATTCGCCAATGGTTTAAGCGCTCCAATCGCGAGCAAAACATCGCGCGGGGCCGGCATTTGCTGGAGCGGGAGCTGGGCAAAACGGGCTTTGATGCCCTGCTCAAATCAGAGCGGATGCAGAAGGTGGCCGAAAAGCTCAACTACGCCAGCGTAGAGGATTTGTTAGCCGCTCTGGGTTATGGTGAGACAACCCCCACGCTGGTGATCCATCGGCTGCAGGAGGTCAGCAGGCCGGCAGTATCTGCTCCCACAGAGGAGGAATCGCTTGAGGGATCCAAGCTGTTGTTGCCACGGGCTTCTGCGGCTCCCAGTTCTATCAAATCCCAATCTCCCATTCTGGGGGTGGAGGGTCTGAAACACCAGTTGGCCAAGTGTTGTAATCCGCTGCCGGGGGATCCGATCTTGGGCGTGGTCACCCGCTTTAAGGGTATTAGTATCCACCATCAGGACTGTCCACGGGTGGCTCAGGTTTCGGGGGAACGCCTGGTGCCAGTACGCTGGAACGAAGAGCAACTGCGGCAGAGCACCCAGATCTACCCGGTAGAACTGCATCTGGAGGTTATCGACCGCGTCGGGGTGCTGCGGGACATCCTTTCCCGCCTATCGGATCAAGGCATTAATGTTCGCAATGCTAAGGTACAAACTTTTGCCAACCGCACCGCCCTGATCGATCTCTGTATCGATGTACGTGATAAGAAACAGCTCACCCAGGTTCAAAGTCAACTGCGCCAGCTTTCTGACGTGATCGTGCTGCGCTCCCGCCATCACCAAAACGGATCCCGTCGACCCACAGCCGGCCCCTCGTAGGTACGGATTTTGATGCCCTTCCTTCGCGACCTGCTTCTGCGACAGCTTTACAGTCGCTTGCGGGTCCGCTTTAGGTCAGGCGCTGCCCCATCCTGACCTTCTTTGCCGCCTCCAGCAGCGCAGAGCGCTTTTCTGCCCTTCTTGTGTCTTGCTAAGGATCCCGTGTTGGCTCACAGGCGACCAGACAAGACCAACCAGCCTAGAGCGACGTCCCAGGCTTCCTTCGATAGCCTGTGGAAAACCTGGGGAAATCCAGCGAAGCCCGCCCAAGCTCCGATGGAGTTCCTGGCCATATCTAGGGGGAGGACTCACTACATTACGGGATCCTACACTGACTGTGTGTTAATTTTTATGAATTTGTCAGGAAATCACAACATTAGCCTGTGGAAAACCTGTGGAAAAACCTGAAAAATTTGTGGAAAACCTGTGGAAAAACCCCCCAAGTTATTAACAGGTATAAATACTCTGTGGAAAAGTGGCCAAGTTATCCACAGTTTTTCCACAGGTGGGGAATAAGCTCAAAAGCTCATGGCGCAAGGTGTTGACGATCACTTTCCACAGTTTCCACAGCCCCTACTACTACTAGATCAAAAAATTAAATTAGGCAGGGATCGAAATTTCAGATCTGTCCTACGCGCGAGGCAAATTTTCCAAAACTCGACCGCAAGGGAAGGGATCCAACCGGGGCAGTCGGTGTAGGATCTGCGTGTGCAGCCCTCAAGTGCCCCCCATGGTGCAAGCTCAACGTCCTGTGGATCGAGAACTCGAGGCCGAGTCATTTGCGGCAGTGTTGCGCAGCAGCAAGACTGCAGCTCCTCAGCGTGGGGAGGGATACCTTGACGGGGCCGTGGACTCGTCTCCGGAGGGTTTCAGCTTCACCTGCGAGCAAGCCGATCTCAGCCACCACCTCACTTCCGTTGGACGGGCTGTGGCCAGCCGCCCCGCCCTGCCCGTTTTGGCCAACGTGTTGGTAGAGGTCGATGCGGAAACTCAACGGGTTGCCCTCACTGCCTTTGACTTGAACTTGTGCATTCGCAGCGAGTTCGAGGCTCAGGTCAGGGGATCCGGTCGCACCACCCTGCCGGCCAAGCTGCTCAGCGACATCGTCAGCCGTCTGCCCAGCGGCCCAGTGACTCTTGACGCGAGCAGCCAAGCCAAGGAGAGTGCCCCTGTGATTCTCATGTCGGCAGCCGGCCAGTACCAAGTGCGCAGCATGTCGGCTGAAGAGTACCCCACCCTACCGGAAATACTGCTCCGCACCGCCGACGCAGATGGCGATTTTGTGGGGGAGGAAAGCCCAACAGCTCAGGCCCTGGAGCTGCCCATCGAGAGCCTGTTGCAAGGGATCGGCCAAACCCTTTTTGCGGCCTCTGGAGATGAGACCAAGCAGGTGCTCACAGGGGTGCATGTCAAGCTCTTGGCGGGGGATCCCCCTTGCCTGGAGTTTGCAGCCACCGATGGGCACCGTCTGGCGATGGTGCAGGTGGAGGCCGAAGGGATCCCGGTTGCTTCGGCCCATGGGGAAATAGGGTTGGATTTCACCATTCCCGCTCGCACTTTGCGAGAGGTGGAGCGCATCCTCGGCACCCAGACCGTCGCCTCTACGGTGGAGCTGAGGTTTGACCGATCCCAGGTGCAGTTTGTGCTGCCTCCTCGCGCCAGCAAAACGCAGTGCCAACAGCGGATCACCAGCCGCCTTTTGGAGGGCCAATATCCCGACTACAACCGCCTGATTCCCAGGCAATTTGAGCGGCAGATAACCCTGGAGCGTCGGCCTTTGATTGAGTCGCTGGAACGGGTGGGAGTACTTGCTGCCCAAAGAAACGACATCGTCAAGTTCAATCTTTCTGCCGCAACCCAAACCCTGCGCATCAGCACCGAGGCGCCCGATGTGGGCAGTGGCGAGGAATCGTTGCCAGTGCAGATGTCTGGTCCTGACCTGGAGCTGGCCTTCAATGTGCGTTACCTGCTGGATGCCCTCAGGGTGTTTCATACGCAGCAGGTGAGCCTGGAGCTAAACGGCGCCACGCAGCCGGCCATCTGGAAGCCCCTTGGGGCAATGCGGCTCTGTTATTTGGTTATGCCGGTGCAGCTACGGGCTACCTAGTCTTAGGAGAGCTCCACCCAGCTCTAGTCCAAAACTCTCAAGGTCATCTCAGTACAAATCTACAGTTGTTTGCATTGCCCCCTCTCCCAGAGGGAAAGGAGCCAGGGATGGTCGCGGAAGCGGCGCCGAGCGTTCAGGGAGCATGCCTCTAACCCCCAAAACCCTGAACTTTGCTGAATTTACTGAGCTTTAGGCGGTTTGGCAAAAGTCATTGAGAGGGATATAGTAGACCAAGTTTCCCCCTGATCCTTGAGTCCACCGCAACGGTTGCCGGGAAGTGAAGGGGGAAAGCGCTCGGGGGGTATTCCTCAGGGCTTTGCGGGATACCGCCTTCCTGTTTGGACTCCGTCCCGCTGACGCGAACAGAGATAGGCAGGATGCGATCGCTTCTTTCCTGAACCATGTTCAGGAGAGTTCAGCGTGAATGTATCAGTGTCCTAATCTAGCTTGAAATGACCGTGTTTTAGGTGGGGCTACTGTGTTTGAGTCGATCCAGCTCAAACAAAGCGGTGGGTAAACTCCTGCACCAAGTCCACACGTCCTTTGCGCAAAACCGCTCCCACGAGAGCAAGACCATGGCGGCCCAGCACTGTGGCCTCAGAAAGAGGGTAGGGCATGTATGTTAGCTTGCGTCCCTGGCCCAGAGACAATAGCCCCACCATTTTCTGGCGCCGGCCTCGAGGCCGCAAGATCCTGCTAGGAAAGCGTATCCAAGTTAAGTAGAGGGGGCTTCCAAATCGTTGCTGCCAGCTGCAGAGCTGGAATTGCCTTCCAGGGCTGCTTGGGCGTTGCGGCGCAGGCGGTGGGCCTTGAGCCGGCGCAGGGCAGAGGCCGGAAACTTGTGGTCGAATTCCCGATCATCGATCCGGGCCAGCTCCTGGAGATCGGGGGCAACGTTCCAAGGGTAAGGCTGAAAATCCGGGATCCCACTGGGTTGGGCAAAGCGTTGGTTCCAAGGGCAGACCTCCTGGCAGATGTCACAGCCGGCCACCCAGTTGTGCAGGTTCTGGGCAATCTTGGCAGGGATCCGCTCAGCGTGGCTTTCTAGAGTGTGGTAGGCAACGCAGCGGCGGGAATCCACCACCCCTGGGCTGACGATGGCCTGCGTGGGGCAAGCCTCTAGGCAGCGGGTACAGGTGCCGCAGTGAGCGGTGTGGGGCTGGTCAGGGAGCAACGGCAGGGTGGTCAGGATCACTCCCAGAAACACCCAGGAGCCGTACTCGCGGGTGAGCAACAGGCTGTTTTTGCCGATCCAACCCAAGCCCGCCTGCATGGCCCAGGGCTTTTCCGCCACCGGGCCGGTATCCACGTAGAATCGACCCGTATGATTTGGGAACTGGGCTTGCATCCAGAGGTGGAGTTGTTTGAGCCGCCGTCCCAACACGCGGTGATAATCTCGACCCCAAGCGTAGCGGGAGATCTTGCCCTTGCCGGGATCCTGGCTGTGGCGGATGGGGGTGTAGTAATTCAAAGCCACACAGACCAACGACTGCACCCCCGGCAGCACCTGCTTTGGATCCATTCGCCGGGGATCGGCCATCCAGGCCATGTCGGCGGCCATGCCCGCAGCCAGCCAAGCTTGCAGACCCCGCAAGTCGGGGGGATCCTCTATGCTGGCAATGCCGACTTTGTCAAAACCCAGGGCCAGGGCCTGTCGTTTCACCTGCGCAGTGGCTCTGGACCAGTCGACCTCTGAACCCGCAGGGATCCCTGCCATGGCTATGCCGGCAAACCCATCACGCGGCGGTAGCGGGCCTCCAGCTGTGCCACCTGCTGGGAGCGGCGGGAGGGATCCCAGGTGCTGTGGGCAAACAGATCCTGCCGCAGCTTGGCCACATCCACCGTCGTCACGGCTCCGCTGGACACCACCTGTTTTCCTCGCACCCAAACGCTATGCACTGCCTGGGTGGGCCGACCCAACACCAGCAGCCCAATGGGATCGGTACGGGGCAACAGCGACAGTTGGGTGAGATCGTACAGCACCAGATCCGCTTGCTTGCCCACTTCCAGGGATCCCAGCTCCTCCCCTAGCCCCAGGCCAATGGCCCCACCGCGGGAGGCCATCTCCACACTCTCGCGGGGCGAGATCCAGTGGCGGTAGTCGGGATCGGTGATGTTGTGCAGGATGGTGCCGATTTTGATGGCCTCCAGGAGATCCTGGGAATCGTTGCTGGCGGATCCATCGCAGCCAAAGGCCACGTTCACCCCTGCCCGGCGATAGTTCAAAATGGGGGCAATGCCGCTGCCCAGGCGCAGGTTGCTCAGGGGGTTGTGAACAACGGTAGAGCCGGTGCGGGCCAAGATCTCGATATCGGCATCGCTGAGCCAGACGCAGTGGGCCAAGGAAGTTTTCCGGTCTAGGTAGCCCAAGCGCTCCAGATGCTCCACAGCACTACAGCCGTACTTTTCCTGGGCCAACATCTGCTGGGCGCGGGTTTCCAACAGGTGGGCGTGGCGGGGTAGGTCATACTTCTGGCTTAACTCCGCACAGCCCTTGAACAGCTCGTCTGAGCACAGTTGGATCCCTGTGGGAGCCACCATGAGGGTAATGCCCTCTTCTGGCCGGTGAAAGCGCTGCACCGCCTCTTCCACAATGGCCAGCACCTCTGCTGTGGAGAGGGGATAGGTTTCCGGCTCCCGATCCCAAGAGGAGCTGCTGGGCAACCCCCGAGAGAGAGCCTGATCCTGGATCAAGGGGCCCACGAAGGCGCGGATCCCGACTTCTCGGTAGGCCCGTACCGCCGCCTCAATGGTGGCCAACTCTTGGCCTGGGATCAACACCAGATGATCCACCACCGAGGTGCCCCCCGTCAGCAGGGTTTCCACCGCCGTCCCCAGCGCGCTGAGATAGATTTTTTCCGGATCCGGCGGCGCATACTCGTGCAGTTGTGCCAGCCACAGCTCCAGCGGATAGGGCGGTATGATCCCTCGCTGCCACATTTCGGAAGAATGGGTGTGGGCATTGACAAAGCCCGGCAGCAAGAGTTGGTTACTGGCATCCAGTTCCAGGCTGTCTGCGCCCGTTGCGGGTAATCCTCTGCCTATGGCAGCAATCCGTTCCCCCTCGATTCGCACATCTGCGGTTTCGTAGCCGGTGGCGGTGGGAATTAACGCATTGCGCAAGATAAAACTCATGCCCGGGATCCAAAAAGGCCGTCTGCTACCTTAGCGTGCTGGAGTTAACCCTGCCAAGGCGGGAGGATCAGAACATTTGCATGCATAACCTAGCCTTTCCCCCAAGGGATACCCAAGCGTAGTGGTTATAGAACTGCCGACATAGAGGTGCCCACACTCTCCATAACCCAGTTTCAACGCCTCTGCACCGCCGACATGGCCCTACAGCTCAGCCTTGACCGGCTATTTCTTTTTCTTGGCGGAGCCTTTTTTGGCCGGCTTGCTCTCGGCAGCAGGGGCCGGTTCTGGGGCAGGTTCTTCAGGAGGAGCGGGTGGAGTCTCTTCCACTTTGGGGGCCTCTGCCGGCTTGAGACCGGCTTGAGCGGCAACCTCAGCAGCAAAATCCACTTCTTCTTTCTCGATCCCCTCTCCCAGGACAAAGCGCACAAACCGCCGCACCCGAATGTTTTCCCCCAGTTTGGCAATGTGCTGCTTGACCAATTCCTCCACCGTGATCGAGGAATCTTTAATAAAGGGTTGATCCAACAGGGATAACTCTTTCAGGCGCTTTTCGATGCGACCTTGCACGATCTTCTCGCGTATGTTCTCCGGCTTATTGGCCAGATCTTCTTTGCCCATTTCAATGGCTTTTTCCCGCTCCACCACTTCAGCAGGGATCTGGTCAACGCTGACGTATTCTACGTTTTGGCAGGCGGCAATCTGCTTGGCGATGTCTTGCACCAGTTTCTTAAAATCTTCGCTGCGGGCCACGAAGTCCGTCTCGCAGTTCACCTCTACCAACACCCCAATTCGATTGCCGAAGTGGATGTAGCTGTCAACCGCCCCCTCTGCCGCGACGCGACTGGCCTTTTTGGCTGCCCCTGCCAACCCTTTCTGTCGCAGCCAGGTGATGGCTTTCTCCATATCGCCACCGGAATCTTCCAGGGCTTTTTTGCAGTCCATCATGCCTGCGCCCGTCTTTTCGCGCAGCTCTTTGACCAGTTTGGCATCAATGCTCATGAGGGCTCCTCGAATGAAAGAACGGGAAGAATGTGGCGGGATATGAGTGAGAATGAGCGGGCTTCGGTAGAATTGTAAACCTAGATTTCAAGAATACACGCCTCTGGATAGGGAACAGGCAGGGAAGTGCCCGGATTGCACGGGATCCCTGCCCTCGGTCTAGCCTTCCTCGGCTTCTCCTTCTTCTTCGTCCTCCATATCCTCCAGCATGTCGTCGTCCAGATCCATGGCCCCTTCGTAGTCGTACTCATCCTCTTCAACGGTGTCGAGCTGCCCATGCCGCCCTTCGTAGATGGCATCCGCCAGCTTGCCTACAATCAGCTTAATCGCTCGAATGGCATCGTCGTTAGAGGGAATGAAGATATCGCTGAGATCGGGGTCGCAGTTGGTGTCCAGCAGTGAGATGATCGGGATGTTCAGCTTGATACATTCCTGAACGGCGTTGGCCTCCCGCCGCTGATCGACGATGATCACCGCATCGGGGAGCTTGCGCATCGTTTTAATGCCGCCCAAGTACTTTTCCAGCCTGGCCAACTCTCGCCGCAGACGGCTGGCCTCTTGTTTGGGCAGGCGATCCAGAAGACCGCTGCTCTCCATCTCCTCAATTTCTTTGAGGCGGTCGATGCGGGTTTTGATGGTGGCCCAGTTGGTGAGCATACCCCCCAACCAGCGCTGGTTGACATAGTAGCTGCGACAGCGACGAGCCTCTTGAGCGATGATCCCGGCAGCTTGCCGTTTGGTGCCCACAAACAGGAAGCGCCAACCCCTGTCAGCAGCATCCCGCACATACTCGTAGGCTTCGTTCAGATAGCGGGCCGTCTGCACCAAATCGATAATGTGGATGCCGTTCCGCTCGGTAAAGATGTAGGGCCGCATTTTCGGGTTCCAGCGGCTGGCCTTGTGGCCGAAGTGAACCCCTGCCTCCAACAGTTGAGGCAAACTGACTACGCTCATGAGTTTTTCCTCTCCTACGGGTTAGCCTACGCCCGAACGGATCCCAGTTACGGCCTTCCCGCCGGTTACCTGCACAGAGCGCTCTACCCCCATTGGCAAGGAACTCAGGAGCTGTTGCAGCAAACCGCGAAAGGGCTGTAAGGACACCCGGTGGTTCAGGCGTGCGATTTCTTAACGGCTTAACTAAGCTAGCATGTTTTCCACGGGATCCCGCAGCTTGGGGTTAACTCTGGCCGCGATCCGATGCTAGACTAGCTAGGCACTTCATGGGCTTCTACCCGTAAGTGCGTCGGGGCGTAGCGCAGCTTGGTAGCGCACCACTTTGGGGTAGTGGGGGTCGTGGGTTCAAATCCCGCCGCTCCGATACTGAGTAATCAGGGGAGGGCTTGGGCCGGACAAAGCCCACTATGCCGGAAACTTTGAGGTACTTTGGCTCCGCTGTCAATCCCTTGCCATTGGCTCCGTTGATCGGCAGCCTTAAGAATCAGGTCACAAGCTTGGCCGGACAATATGGGATCCCGGTTTTACGGTGCTGGATCCCGATGCGGAGCCGACCTTGAACAACATGGGGTTTCGACGGATCTGGAGCGCTTAATCACGGTCCAGGATCCAGGCAATAAGGGGGGGAGCCCTGTGGTCAAGATAATACCGAACGGCTTGGGTCAGGTCGATTTCCAGGTCGCGGTTTTGGATGTCGGTGATCATTCTGTACATCAGCTCCAGGTGAATGCGATCCTCTTTGGTGAGCAGCTCATACTTGCCATTAGGGCTGTTGTTGAGGGCAGCCAAGGCCGCTTGGGTGGCAGTAGCTGTTGGAGAAGGAGGCTTGAGGCGGGCGTCCCGCAGCAAGAGAAACTGAAGCCCAGGGTGAGCAATCACCAATTGGTTGAAGTTATTGACCTGCCAATACATGCTGCCAGCAGCCACTTGGATAAAGGCAATCACCCGCTTTTGGCTGGGGAAATAGAGGTGATCTGGAAGCTTGCGTTTGCCCAGTCTCAGGGTGCTCATGGGGAGGGGATGGATCCCTTGCAGGGCATTGACGATGGTGCGCAATTTGCCGATATCAGCTGTGCTGTCCATAATCGCCTCTTGGGGATAGCTGTCACGAAGCTGGGCCTCGGTATCACGGAGGTAGGGTTCCAAGACTTCGGCAAGATCCTCAGAGAGGCCGGGTGGCTGGGGAGGCGGAGCTACAGCAACAAGACTCTGGGCAGGAAGAAGGGGGATGAGCAGTTGTTTGAGGGTTTGCAGCTCAGTTTCGAGCCGCTGGACACGGGCGGCTAGATTGCTGGCAGTGGGTACAACTTGCACCTGGGGAGGGAGAGGGATCCCGTTGATGTAGTGGCGATAGTAGGCTGAGGCCCGGTTGAGAATGGCCCGGATGGAGGGTTGACCAAGAATATCGCTGAGGTCATCGGCGGTGAAGAGAGCTTGGAGGTGGATCCCTGAGGGCAGACGGGTTTGCAGAAGGGTTTGAAGCTGGGGAGCAGGTGGGGGATCCAGAGAGAGGACGGTTTGGGAGAGGCGATCGACGATAGCCCGGTCAAATTGGGTTTGGAAATGTTGCCAACGGTCGGGGAACAGATTGAGGATAAACAGACTGTTGGGGATACGGGTAAAAAGCTCTTTTAGAGCATCGCCAAAGTTGAGAAGGATATCTCGATTTTCCTCTCGGCCCAGAGCCTCCAATTGGTCGAAGACAATGATCAGGGGCTGGTCGAGCAGCGAAAGCCTGCCGATGACTTTCATCCCTTCTAGGGCAAAGGTGTTGCGATCCAGATCTGCACTCCAGGGGGGCAACCCAATCAAGCCGGTATCCTCGGGATCCAGGTCGGTACCGCTGAGCCAGCGGATGATCTGTTGACGGCGGTTGGGATCCCTGTAGCTGCAGTATTTGATGATGCCCTTGAGAATGTTTTCGGTGGAACCGGTGAGAAAGTTTTGCTCTGCCCACCAGCGCAGAACCCGTTTTTCAATGGCTTGCCATTGTTGACGACGACGCTCGGTGCCTTCTGCTCCCAGGCAATGAAAGAGGTTGAGGGGATCCGCCGTGAGAAGGGAGAGAAACTCTTCAGTTTTTGAGGTTTGGGGGAAGGTTTTCAAGATTTCCACAAAGCTCTTGGCAATCAAGTAGTCGAGCTGGGTGTGGTGATGGGCATCTACCCGTTCGCGCAGGGATTCCAGGGTGTGGCTGTAGATGTGGTGGTAGATGTTGTCGGGATGGGTGGGCTGAGGGATAAACAGGAGACGGTTGTGGCGCAGGAGGTTTTGGGCCACCCGCATGATCAGGTGGGTCTTGCCGGATCCAGGTTCTCCCAGTAAGACAACCCCTCGGCTCTGGTGGTTGGGATCCCGTTGGATGTCCTGTAGGGTGGCAGTGAGCTGCTGGTACTGAGGCTGATAGATGGTGGTCTCGTCGGGATAATGCTGAAAGGGATTGTCAACTCTGCTGTTGGCGAAAGGATTGGGAACATTCTGGGCTTTGAGCTGAGCGTGGGTGAGGTGGCGATAGAGGTGGTAGGTAAAGAGGGCATCGTAGCTGGCGTCGTGGGCCAGTTTGGAGTTGAAATAGCCGCTCTCCAGTTGGATACTAAGATGTTTGCTAAGATACTCTAGACTGTAGCTGGGGAGGTTGGGGAAACATTCCTTGGCAGCTAGCCAAGTGCAAAAAACGGGGTTAGAAAGCCACTCTTGGTTAGCTTGCTCAAAGGCTTGTTTAAGGATTTTTAGGTCTTGCTCTGCGTGGTGGAAAACAAGAGTCTTGCCTTGTGCCAAGCGCCGCAGGTCAGCAACGATTTGGGCCAAAGGTTTGGGCTGGGGGTGGTGGGGCGAGTATTCTTGGGTGTAGGCATGGTAAATAAGCTTGCCGCTGCTGTCGATAAGGGCGATTTCTTTGAGGTTGGGGTTGCCCTCGGTGTCGATAACCAAGTAGCTCATGGAGGGGCGGGATCCCGTGATGCTAATGTGCTCAATATCTTAGTGTAACTCTGGGTAGGCGGGTTCACCCGACACCAAGGGAACTAGAGATGAGTGAGCAGTGGTATTTTGCATACGGAAGTAACCTAGATGCCCAGCAGATGGGACACCGTGCTGTTGATTTCAAGGAAGCTAGGCGTGCTCGTTTGCAGGGATACCGCCTGACGTTCAACAAGCGCGGCAACGATGGAACCGGCAAGGCCAACATTGTCCGGGATCCCTCTGGGGTTGTGTGGGGAGTTGCCTATCTGTGCAGCTCGGACAGGCTGGAGAGGATGGATCGGTATGAAGGAATTCCGGGAGGTCATTACCGTCGCCAGCAGGTTCAGGTTCGAAGCGATGAGGGTGAAGTGATCGAAGCAATGACTTACGTGGCGGGAGATTCATTCATTGATGATTCATTGATCCCAAGCGAGGGATATCTTCAAGGAATCTTGAAGGGGGCACGAGAGCATGGGCTTCCCCCCGACTACATTCATCAAATTGAAGCGATGGGGTTGGGTGGCTGAGAGCACTCTGTCCAAGGGGATTGAGGCTGCTGGCAAACAGGTTCCTGCCCCTGACCTTAAGATGGAGCCTCAAACCAGGTGGGTTGATCCCGAACGGTTTTGGCAGCGTCCAGATCCAAGAGAGTGCGGCCTATCCGATAAAAGTGACGGCACATCCGTTGGCAATCCGAAAGGTCGGCGACTGTTATCTCAATCACCTACAACCATGCCAAACAGGCCACAGTAAAAGGCTGGCCATCGCAATGGTACTCCTCTTGCGTCTACAGATGCGGTGGGGCTAGTGTTGCCAGACTCTCATCTAACTCAGTAACTGTTCTTGCAACACGGAGTTTCTCAATAAAACGATGTAGTCTTGAATCTCTTGCGGAAGCATTTTAATACCGTCAAACGGGGGGATCCCTGAGCAAGCTAGCTCTGAGATAGGCGCTTCACCTCAGCTCCAGAGAGCAGGCGATGGGCTTCATGCAACAAGGCCGGGATCCGGTCGCGGTGGGGGCTGTGGATGAGATAGGGTCGCAGGGCTTCGGCATCCACTTTGTCTGCCCGCTGGCCGGGGAGCCAACTGCCGGCATTGCCCAACAGGTTGTAACGGCTCTTGGCATAGTCCACCAAGTCATAGGCCAAGACCAAATTGCGCAGCAGCAGAATGAACGGGATATTCACTTGTCCGGGGGTTTGGTCGTAGCGAGGCAGGCCCTGGTGCCAAGTTTTGGCGTAGTGCTCTCCCACCTTCTCGATCAAAGCTTGCTCTAGGCGGGCCAGGATCGGCGGCAACAGCTCATCAGCCCGATCCAACAGCTCCACCGCCCGCAGGTGCTCATCAAAATCGCTGGGTCGAGCTGCCCCAATGCTGAGGGTGTGAACCTGGGAATGGGACAGACAGAACAGGTCGTTGAAGACCATTGGGCTGAGAGGTTGGCACAGCTGCACCAGCTTGGCGGGCGGATCGTAAAGCTTGCCCCCCTTATCCGAGGGACTGATGATGAATACCCCCATATCCTGCTGGGCGGCAGCCTCAATGGCGGGCCAGTTGGTTTGGTTGACAAAGTACCAGTGTAGGTTGACGTAATCAAAGCCCCCTGACTGTATGGCTTCCACAATCAACTCCGTTGGCCCATGGGTGGAGAAGCCGACAAAACGCACCCGTCCCTGCCGTACTAGGCGCTGACACACCTCCAGGCACCCCCCTGGACGCAGGCTGTGTTCCAAGTCTTCCCAGGTGTTCAACCCGTGGATGGCCAGCAGATCCACATAATCGAGGTTCAAGTAGCTCATCGATTGCTCGAACTTGGCCAGGAACTGCTGCGGGTCGGCGCTGGGGCCAATTTTCGTCTGCACAATCAGATCTTGCCGGGGAAAGAGCGGCAAAATGCGGCCCAACTGCATTTCAGAAGTGCCATAGCCGCGGGCAGTTTCGATGTGGTTGATGCCCACCTCCAAGGCCCGGCGAATCGTCGCCTCCAGGTTCTGCTGGCTTGCCGCTGGGATCCCTGACCAAGGAGTATCTTGCCAGCTGTGTTGATAGCGCATGCCACCACAGCTCAGCACGGGCATAGACAGCTCGGTACGCCCAAATCTGCGATACTGCATGGTTTTTCCCCTGGACTAAGCCCCATTTTAGAGTGGCCCCACCGCCGAAGCTTAAACCCCAGGCCGACCGCGTTGCGCAGCAGTCTCCATCAGAAATCAGATCAGTCTGGAGATATGAGGCTGCAGGGGAGCGACTAAGCTAGAGTGTTCTCAAGAGTACGGGGCTGACGGGGCTCGAACCCGCAACTTCCGCCGTGACAGGGCGGTGCTCTAACCAATTGAACTACAGCCCCAATCGCTGCGAATATCTATTCTGGATGTGAATGAGGATTGTTGTCAATCATGGTGGTTAGTTTGGCAGCACAGGCCGCAACCCTTGTGGATACTGCTCCCCAAAACGGGATCCCGACGGCGGCGATGCAACAGGTGGCGGATGTGCTCACTCAGGTGGCCCAACACCTGGATCACCTGCAATACACCACCTTGCGCTACCCCGATGGCGGCTGGCTGACGGTGCGGGTGGTCGAGGATCCTGCTGCTGGCGACTCATCCTCAGAGGGATCCCAGCCGACGACCCATCTGTGGATCCCGGCCTTCGGCCACCTGGAAGATGCCCACACCACGCTGGCAGAGCTTAAGGATCGAGCGCCGGAGCTGGAGACCGCTTCTTTTGGGGTCTTGGAGCTGTTGTTCTTGGCGTTGGGCCTTTCTCGGGCCGATGGTATTGTCTTTTACGACCAAGCTGGGGATCGGCAACAGGGCAAGACCGTGGCCTGCCGAGCTTTGATGGAACAGGTCAATCAATCGCTTCGCAGATGGGCCTCTCCACCCCCTTCAATGGCTTGAGCTCTTGAACTTTTCTCTTTGTATGGTTTTGTGGTCATTTCGATTCAAACTAGGACAAAGCGTTGAATGCGGAGGGCCAGAAGGCTTTTCTAAGGACTCCGTCCCGCCGGCGCGATAGGACTCCGTCCCGCTGGCGCGAGCAGTAGCCCGGACGTCTCATCCTAACCTGAAACAACTATAAAACTATTAAAGTTAAAGATCTATAAAGTTTAAAGATCGCAACGCAAAATTCCAGATCCGCCAGATCCGCAATCCGCCCTGCGTCAACTCAAGATGGCCCCCTGTCGGCGGGCAAACTTCCGCAGCTTCTCGTCCATCTGTGCCCCTCGCAGATCTGCTTTGCAAAAGTTGGTGAAGCGCTTGCTCTTTTCTTCTGGGTATCGAGCCAAACGAACCCCACCGCCCATCGACCAGATCACCGAGCTGGCCACCACCAAGGCGATCCCAGCCGCTCCTAACGCATAAACCAAATTGCCCGTGGTCAGGCGGACAAGCAAAAAGGCCAGGATCCCTGAGCCCAGCAGCCCCCCCAAGCCTGTCAGGATCCCTCCCAATGTTTTGGCCGATCCAGACAGTTGGATCAAAACCCTCAGCCAGTAGGGTTGAGGGGTGTTGAAGAGGATGCCGCGCAGATCCGCCCCCTGCAAGTTGGCCCCTGAGAAATCGGCCCCCCGCAGATCGGCCTGGCGCAAATCATAGCCGGCTAGGTTTTGGTTGGCAAAGGACTTTCCCCGTAGATCGGCCCCCGCCATGGAAGGGATCCGCGGTGGGGTAGCCGGCTTGATCCGTCCGCTGCCTGTGATGCTGCTGGCTCGGCCCAGTTGGGTAAAACCGGTGGTGCTCCCCCACTCAGAGGGGATGGATAGCGGGCTGCTGGCTGTCATTCCCCCTGCAGTGAACTGAGGTAGGGGTGTGGGCGAGAAACCGCCTGAGCGGCGCTTGGCCCAGTAGCCGGAGATCACCGATGTGCTGGGATTGGCAGACAGGGGGGAGTTGGGCAACACAATCGGTGCTTCTTCCACCGGGATCCCTTGCAGCGCCCGCAAGACCTCGGTGGCGGTGGCAAAGCGCTGATTGATGGCCGGCTGCAACATGCGGTGCAGAATGGCGTCGAATTCCGGGCTGAGCTGCAGGCAATCCGACCAATCCCACTGTCCCGTTTCATGGTTATAAAACTTGGCCGGAGATTCCAACGTCATCAAGTTGATGCAGGTGGCAGCCAAGGCATAGAGATCGCTAGAGGGACCGACCGCCTGGCCGGCTACTTGCTCCGGGGGAGAAAAGCCAAGGGAGCGAATGGCCGTCGCCTCTTCTGCCGAATCCTGGCCCGGGCCGAGCTGCTTGACGGCCCCAAAGTCGATCAGCACCAATCGACCATCTTCTTTGCGACGAATCAGGTTGGCGGGTTTAATGTCTCGGTGAACCGTGTTTTGGCTGTGGACATAGCTGAGGATCAGCAGCACCTCCTGCATCACCTGCCGGGTTTGTTTTTCGGAGAAGGGCCCATTGCGACGCATTTCTTGGGAGAGGGTGGTGCCCTGGATAAATTCCTGCACCAAGTAGAACTTGTCGCCTTCCTGAAAGTGGGCGTAGAGCTTGGGGATCTGCGAATGTTCGCCCAGGCGCTCCAACACTTGGGCCTCGCGATTGAAGAGCTCCTCCGCCAGCTTGGCCAGTTGCGGGGATCCCTCGACCGGGCGCAACTGCTTGATCACCCGCCAAGGTTTGGAGGGCATGTCCTCATCCCGCGCCAAAAAGGTAGAGCCAAATCCCCCCTGGCCGATGCGCTTGAAGGCCCGGTAGCGATTGCGCAGCAGGAGGGGATGGCCACAAGAGGCACAGGTAGAGGCATCCGCCGGGTTTTCCGGGTGCAAACAGGCAGGGTTAAGGCAGTAGCAAGTGGGCATACCAGTTTGGGGTTACCGGCTGGCGATCCGGACAACCGAGACGGAGCCAAGAAGTCGGCAGGCAAGTTGTGAGAGATACATACAGGTTAGACCAAGAAGAAACAAATCTTGCACAACTGCCTCAGATAGGCTGATCTTAGCGTCTGCCCGCCCTGAGGTTAATCGGACAAATCGCTTAGGTTTTCGGCGGATGGGGTTTGGTGGAACAGAGGAGAACAACAAGGGCTGGACTGCCCTGCAGAGGGAAAACTTAGAATTGATGAATACAGCCATCTTCGCCTGTCATGTTTCCAGCTCTTTCCGGTGCCGCCATTCGGCAAACTTTTCTGGACTTCTACGCTCAGCGGGGCCACCAGGTGTTGCCCAGCGCCTCCTTGGTGCCAGAAGATCCAACGGTGCTGCTGACCATTGCTGGCATGTTGCCCTTTAAGCCCATTTTCCTGGGGCAACGGGATCCGGAGTACCCACGGGTTACAACGGCCCAGAAATGTGTGCGCACCAACGACATCGAGAATGTGGGCCGAACGGCGCGCCACCACACCTTCTTCGAGATGCTGGGCAACTTCAGCTTTGGCGACTACTTCAAAAAGGAGGCCATCGCCTGGGCCTGGGAGCTGGTGACGGAGGTGTTCGGCCTGCCCCCGGAACGGCTGGTGGTGAGCGTCTTTCGCGAAGATGAGGAGGCTTTTGCCCTCTGGCGAGATGAGATAGGGATCCCGGCCCACCGCATCCAGCGCATGGGAGAGGCGGATAATTTCTGGGCTGCCGGCCCCACCGGCCCCTGTGGCCCTTGTTCTGAGATTTACTACGACTTCAAGCCGGAGCTGGGGGATGAGCGGATCGATTTGGAGGATGACTCCCGCTTTCTGGAGATCTACAACCTGGTGTTCATGGAGCTGAACCGGGATAGCGAAGGTCACCTGATGCCGCTGGCCAAGCAAAACATCGACACCGGCCTGGGGTTGGAGCGGTTGGCCCAAGTGTTGCAGGGGGTGCCCAACAACTACGAGACGGACTTGATCTTTCCCATCATTCAAACGGCGGCTGGGATCGCCGGGCTGAACTACTCCAAGGCCAACCCGGAGCAGCAGATCTCTCTGAAGGTGATCGGGGATCACGCGCGGGCAGTGATGCACTTGATTGCCGATGGGGTGCTTCCTTCCAATGTGGATCGGGGCTATGTGCTGCGGCGGCTGATCCGGCGGATGGTGCGCCACGGTCGGTTGCTGGGGATCGGCGAGCCTTTCACCATCCCGGTGATCGAGACCGCGATTCAGTTGGCCGAGGCTGCCTATCCTCAGGTGCGGGAGCGAGAAACCCTGATCAAGACCGAGCTGCAACGGGAGGAAGAGCAGTTTCTCAAAACCCTGGAGCGGGGGGAACGGCTACTGCTGGATTTGTTTACTGCTGTCGAATCTTCCCGCCGTGACAGCAGCTCGCCAAAGCAGATCTCCGGCGCCGACGCCTTCAAGCTCTTCGATACCTACGGTTTTCCGCTGGAGCTAACCCAAGAAATTGCCCAGGAACACGGCTTCAGCGTGGATCTGGAGGGCTTTGAACAAGAAATGGAGAAACAGCGGCAGCGGGCCCGCGCCGCCCACCAAACCATCGACCTCACAGCCCAGGGATCCCTGGACGAGTTGGCGGATTTCCTCAGCCAAACGGAGTTTTTGGGATACAGCCAATCTTCCGCCCGCGGCGTGGTCGAGGCCCTGTTGGTCGAGGGGAAATCGGTGCCCCAAGTGGAGGCAGGGCAAGCGGTGCAGGTCGTTTTGGATCGCACGCCCTTCTACGCCGAGTCCGGCGGGCAAATTGGTGACCGGGGCTACCTCTCCGGGGACGGCCTGCTGGTGCGGATTGAAGATGTGCAAAAGCAAGGGGATCTGTTCGTTCACTTTGGCCATGTGGAACGCGGGATCCTGCGGGTGGGGGATCCCGTCCAAGCCCAGATTGACCTGGCCTGTCGGCGGCGCGCCCAAGCCCACCACACCGCCACCCACCTGCTGCAGGCGGCCCTGAAAAGAATTGTCGATCCCTCGATTGGTCAGGCGGGATCCCTGGTGGCCTTTGACCGGCTGCGCTTTGATTTCACCCTATCCCGGCCAGTCACCCCTGAGGAGCTGGAACAGATCGAGAACTTGGTGAACACCTGGATTGCCGAGGCTCATGCTGCTCAAGTGGCGATCATGCCCCTGGCCGAAGCCAAAGCCAGAGGTGCCGTGGCCATGTTCGGGGAAAAATACGGCGCCGAGGTGCGGGTAATCGACTTTCCGGGGGTGTCGATGGAGCTGTGTGGCGGCACCCACGTCAACAACACCGCCGAGATCGGCCTGTTCAAGATCATCGCCGAGACCGGGGTGGCTGCCGGGATCCGTCGCATCGAGGCCGTGGCCGGGCCGGCTGTACTGGAATACCTGAACGAGCGGGACAGGGTGGTGCGGGAGCTGAGCGCCCAATTCAAAGCCAAGCCCCAGGAACTGCCGGAGCGGGTTGCCGCCCTGCAGGCGGAGCTGAAAGCTGCCCAGAAGGAACTGGAAGAGGTGCGCAGCCAGTTGGCCTTGCTACAGGCCGAAGGTCTGCTGGCCCAGGCGGTTGCCGTCGGAGATCTCAAGGTGCTGGTGGCCGAGCTGGGATCCACCACCCCTGAGGCCCTCAAAACCGCTGCCGAGCATCTGCTCCACAAGCTGGGGGAAGGGGCAGTGGTGCTGGGATCGGTGCCGGAAGCCGGTAAGGTCAGCCTGGTGGCTGCCTTTAGCCCTGCGGTGCAGCAACTTGGCCTGAAGGCGGGATCCTTCATCGGCGAGATTGCCAAACTGACTGGGGGCGGTGGTGGCGGACGGCCCAACTTGGCCCAAGCTGGGGGCAAACAGCCGGAGAAATTGGCAGAGGCTTTGCAGGTGGCCCGGGAGCGGTTGCAAGCGGAGCTGATCTCGCGCTAGGGGAGCGAAGCCCCTTTGAGCAGCAACAGGCCGTCCATCAGCCACTACAGTCTGTTCAGTTTAGGGTGAGACACTCGGGCTATAGAGAGAAGCCTTCTGGCCGCGTATGGGGTTATGGGTTTAGTGTCCTAGTTTGAATCGAAATGACTATAAATCTTCGGCCAGTGGGGTTTCCGACATGTTTTCCAGGCTCAGTTGCACCTGCCGCTGCAGCGCCTGAATCGCCTGGTATTCCTGCTGGATGCTGGCCTGGTACTGGGCAGCCAGGGCGGTGTTGCCTTCGGAAAAGGCTTGATCCCACAGTTGGGTCCAGTAGCGGTAGCGCTTCTGGCGAATTTCCAGCTCCATGTTGGCAATGGCGGCCCGCACCACCATCCGTGGACGCATCAGGGCTACGCGGGTGTTTTCGTCCAGCCAAAGCAGATGGCTGAGGCGCTCGTTGAGCTGCTCATCTTGGGCACAGAGGGTGCGCAAAGCCGTCAGCAACGTCTCTTCTTGCTCTTCCAGCTCCGGCTGAGCCGAGATCAGCTCCAAGATCCGCTGCCACAGCTCCCGGTGGGGGCGAAAGCTAAATTGCAGCTCTCGCTCCAGCAAAGTTTGGCGAATTTCGCGGCGATACTCGCCAAAATGCAGAAAAATCTGCAAAAGATGGGACTCCGACTGCAAGAGTTTGGATCCCTTATTGAGGGAAGGTTGCTGGGGTTTGGCCCAGCGGTACTGCCGCACGGCTCGGCGCAGGTCTTCTTCCAAATCTCGACTGAGGCGACCGTTGCCGCGGCTGAGCAATTCTGCCACTTTGTGCAAATACAAAGAGCGCCATTGTCCACCCAAACCGGCCAGCAGTTGCACAAGGGCTTGACGGGCCTGCTGAAAATCGGTGGCTCGGCTCAGATCCCGACCGGCCAACACCTGTTCAATTCGCCAATCCAGCCACAGGGGAGCTTGCTCGATCAGGGTTTGCAGTTCAGAAACCGCTCGCGTCGGCGGGGCCGAGCTCTTGTACTCCCGCAAAAATTCGTCGGCATCTTTGCCCTCAGGAAGGGTGAGAATGCGCAGCTCAATTTCTCCGCGCCGCGCTTGTTCTTCAATGGCTTCAATGGCCCGGCTGGCGGCGTTCAAACCGGCCCGATCCGCATCAAAATTGAGAATCAGTCGCTTCGATTGGGTGTAGCGCAGCAGGATCTTCACCTGGTGGGGCGTCAAAGCGGTGCCCATAGCGGCTACGGCATAGGCAACCCCCGCCTGATGCAGGGCGATGACATCGAAATAGCCTTCCACCACCAAGACTTGATCGGCTTTGGCAATGGCATCGCGGGCAAAGTTGAGACCATAGACCACCTGGCTTTTGTTGAAAAGCTCTGTTTCTGGAGAGTTGAGGTACTTGGGCTGTCCTGACTCCCCCAAGGCTCTGCCGGCAAACCCGATCACCCGCCCCTGCACATCGAAAATGGGCAGCATGATCCGGTTGCGAAAGCGGTCGTAGTGGCCGGATCCCTGCTGGCGGGGAACCAGCAATCCAGCCTCTTCTAAAAGTTTGACCGGTTGGCGCTTGTGGTTGACCAAGTATTCGTAGAGAGATTGCCAGCCGGGGGGAGCAAAGCCGATTTGAAATTTTTGCAAAGTTTCTTCGCTCAGGTGGCGGCTGTGCAGGTACTGGCGGGCGGCGGATCCTAGCTGGGAGCGGAGGGCATGCCGATAAAAATCGGCAGCCATGGCCAAAATCTCCAGCAGCTTTTCCCGGTGGGAGAGCTCCCGCTCATCAAGGGATCCCAAGGGCTGCGCCTCGGGATTGCGGGTGGGCAGAGGTATGTGGTATCGCCGCGCCAAGTGGCGCACGGCCTCAGCAAAGGAGAGATGCTCGGTCTGCATGACAAAGCGCAGCACATCTCCCCCTGCCCCGCAGGAGAAGCACTTGTAGATCTGCTTGCTGGGGCTGACCTGAAAACTGGGTTTGTGGTCGTTGTGGAAAGGGCAAAGCCCAACGAAGTTCTTTCCCTGCTTGCGCAGCACCACTTTTTCGGCCACCACTTCCACGAGGTCGGCCTTTTGGCGCACCAACTGAATGAAATCGGGGGGCAGACCGCTCATGGCTTCGGGGGATCCTGACCTTATAGTAGCCGGGGGAAACTCGACAGGCTGTCTTTTGACCTGGCCCAACGGGCTTGGGATAATGGGCGGGCCTTAAAGGCTAGTTTTCGGTCAGTCCCTGAGATGAAAATGCGAATGATCAACCTTTTTATCGGGCTTTTGGTGGCAGTATTTGCCCTCTTTTTAGGCCCGCAAATGGCTTCTGCTGAGCCTGATTTGGCCTTGGGAGCCAAGGTCTTTCAGGCCAAATGTGTGGGTTGTCACTTGAACGGGCGCAACACTTTGGTGGCAGCGAAAAACCTTTCTCTGGCGGCTCTTCATGAGTACCACGTAGACACCCCTGAGCTGATCCAGGCCCAAGTGAGAAACGGCAAAGGGGCCATGCCGGCTTTTGCCAAGATTCTCAAGCCGGAGGAGATCGAGGCGGTGGCGGCCTACGTTTTGGATCGCGCTGAGCACAACTGGAGTAGAGGCTAGTGTCCAAAGAGAGGACTCAAGATCCAGCCCTGCTCCAGGGGAGACCAGTGGAGCGGCTGCCTCACGAGCAGGGATGTGAAGGACAGGGATCCCGCCGCAAAATCTTGTCGGTTGGCGTGGGAGCCCATGGCTTGGTGGCGGTGGGCATTTCCGCCCATGGGGTGGTGGCCATCGGCGTGGTGACCCACGGCATCCTCTCTGTCGGCCTGGTGGCTATGGGAGCGCTCTCCTTCGGGCTGGTGTCGATGGGCTTGGCCAGTGCCGGCCTGGTGTCGATGGGCCTCTCCAGTTGGGGACAGCACAGCATGAGCATAACGGAATCCCACGGATCCCATCACCATCCCTAGGTTTTGACCAACAAACACTGCATTTTTCTCTTTCTCTACAGGTTTGTAAGGAGCATCTGCGAATGTTCAGTCTGCAAAGTTACTTGACCCTGGCCAAGAAATCTCTGCTGGCCCTGGGAATGAGTTGTTTGCCCCTTTCTTCTGCCTGGGCCCATGTCACCGTCCATCCCAAAGAGGCCACGGCGGGCAGCTATGCCAAGCTCACCTTTCGGGTGCCCCATGGCTGCGATGGATCCCCGACCGTGCGCCTGCGGGTGCAGATCCCGGAGGGATTCGTCTCTGTGAAGCCGATGGTGCATCCCCTGTGGAAAATCGAGACGGTCAAAAAGCCGCTGGAGACCCCCTATGAGTCGCATGGGAAGATGATTACCGAAACGGTTGCCGAGGTGATCTGGAGCGGCGGCTCGCTGCCCGATGAGTTCATGGATGAGTTCAGCATCAGCCTCAAGCTGCCGAATCGCCCCGGTGAGGTCATCCCCATCCCAGTGATTCAGGAGTGCGAGCAGGGCATGTACCGCTGGATTCAGGTGGCTCAGCCTGGCGAGGATCCCAACAGTTTGCCGGAGCCGGCTCCGCTGCTGAAGCTGACGGGTGGAGACAGTGGACATGGGCACGGCCACGGGCATGGACATGGGCATGGTCACGGTACCCGCTAAGCGGTCTGCTTAGGAGCATGTTTCATCCCAAAAGGGGTTTTGCTTGGATTTGGTCTGGGATCCTCTGCGCCTTGCTGTGGGTGGCCGGGATCCCGCCCGCTTTTGCCCATGCCAGCTTGCTCTCCACCTTCCCGGAGGATGGGGCGGTGCTGCAGGAAGCGCCGACACAGGTGCGGCTTGTTTTCAATGAGCCGGTGCGGATCACGCAACTCCAGGTTTTGGGTAGCAGCGGACGGGCGCTAGCTTTGGAAAACGTGGTGAGCACCGGCAACGCGCCGCAGGGGGATCTGCCCCAGGAGATCCCAGAGGGGGTTTACATTGTCAGCTGGCGGGCCATTTCTGCCGATTCTCATCCGGTAAGCGGTTCGTTTGTTTTCCTGGTGGGAGCGGATCCGGAGCGAGTTCAGACGGTGAGGGCGACCCAGCTTCAAGGAAGGGATCCCTTGTACTGGCCGCTGGTGGGGGTACGCTGGGGGATCTACTTGGGCAGCCTCTTTGTGGTGGGGGTGCTGGGCTGGTGGCGACTGTTGCGGGGGCAGCGGAGCAGTTTCGCCGATTCCGATCGCGTCAGCGGGGCGGAGCCCTTATCTTGGGCTTTTGCGACAGCTTGGATCACCCTCAGCTTGACCGTGGTGGCCTTCAGTCTGCATTTGGCCCAGCTCTACCCTTACTTTAATGGGCGAGAGCTGCTGCGTGTGATGCTTTCTCCCTACGGTTGGGGTACAGGACTGCGGCTGGTGGGGCTAGGGATCCTGATCTGGGCCTGTGAGGGAGGTGCCGTCTGGGCCAGCGGTATGGGGTCGGTGTTGGTGCTCGGCTCCTTTTTGCCCATTGGCCATGCTCTCACCAGTGAGCATCCGATGGGGACAATGGCGCTGCTGGGGCTGCATCTGGCCGGTTCAGCTTTCTGGTTGGGAGGGTTGTGGGGGCTGGAGCGCCTGCTGGGCAAGGAATCTGCTCCCTACCCATCTGTAGGCATCATCCAACGGTTTTCTGACGTGGCCACCTGGGCGGTACCGGGGCTTATCCTGGCGGGGGTGGGGATGGGTGGGATCCACCGCGGCTGGCACTGGGATCATCCCTACGGCCAGTATCTCTGGGCCAAGCTGCTGCTGGTGCTGATGATGGTGGGGCTGGGCGCCCACAACAAGTTTCGGCTGGTGCCGGGATTACAGCAAGGTGGACAGGCCGCGGGCCGGTCGCTGCGCCGGATCGTCCGCCTGGAGTTGGTGGGGCTGATGCTGGTGCTGGCCTTGACCAGCTTCCTGGTGGCCCAGGCTCCTCCCAGTCATGGAAGGCACGGCATGGGATCCCCCCTGGAATCAGGTTGGCAGACCAGTTGTGAAGAGAGCTTGAACTGGCCGGAAGGCAGCCTGCACCTGAGGATTCTGCCCTGTCGTCCTGGGGAAAATCAAATTCGGGCTGAGGTGAAGGGAGTCCCGGCCCAGGAATTGACCCTTGGGTTTTCCCTGCCAGAACAGGGGATCCCCCCTCTACGCCGCACTGTAGCGCCGGATGGGCCTGGCCAATTTGTGGTGGAAAATGTGCCCCTAGCCCTGGCGGGGGAATGGCAGATCGAGGTGAGACTGCTGATCAGCGATTTTGAAGAGCGGCGAGGTCAGATCGCGGTTTCTCTCTGACTGAATTGTTACAGACATTGAAGATCGCGAAAAGAAAAAGCTGAAAAAGACCCTGGATAGGAGCTGTGGGTTGCTCCGCCCAAGGGCGTCGGCCTGTGGCAGAATCGAGCCAGCTCGTAGTGGCAAAAGGCTGCGCCGCTCAGGCGACTGGCTTGGCTATGGAAGACAAGATCAGAGCGGGAAGTGTGCTCAGGGGACGCTATCGCATTCTCCATCCCCTCGGGGAAGGAGGGTTTGGCGTAACCTACAAGGCGGTGGATCAAGACACCTTCGATAGCCCTTGCGTCGTCAAGCGCCTTCGCCCCCTCTCCACGGATCCCTATACGTTGGCCACGGCTCGCAAGCTCTTTGAACGGGAAGCCAAGGTTCTCAACCGGCTCAACCACTTCGACCAGGTGCCCCGCCTTTTGGCCCACTTCGAGCAGGATCAGGATTTTTACTTGGTGCAAGAGTTTGTTGCCGGGCATGATCTCAGCCAGGAGCTGATCCCGGGCAAGCCGCTGAGCGAGGCCGAGGTTTTGAAACTGTTGTGGGATATTTTGGAGATCCTGCGCCATGTACACGCCCACCAGATCGTCCATCGGGATATCAAGCCGGCCAACCTGATGCGCCGCGATGCCGATGGCAAGTTGGTGTTGATCGACTTTGGGGCAGTCAAGGAAGTGGGGCGGTTGGTCAGCCATGCCCCCGGCCAAACTCAGTTGGCGACGGTGATTGGCTCGGTTGGCTACATGGCGCCCGAACAGCTCAACGGCAAGCCCCAGCCCTGCAGCGACCTGTACTCCGTAGGGGTGCTGGCCATCCAAGCCCTCACCGGTCGTCCTCCCCATAAGATCCGGGATGATCCCCGCACCGGCCAACTGCTCTGGCGGGATTTGGTTCAGGTCAGCGAGGAGCTGGCCGAGATTTTGGATCGCCTGATCTGCCCCCACTGGCAAGAGCGCTTCCAGTCCGCTGCTGAAGTGTTGGAGGCGCTGCGGCCCCTGTTGCCTTTTCCCCAAGAGGCGACGCTCGGCGATGTTTCGGTGGATCAGGTTTTGGTGACGCGCCTGTTGGCCCGCGCACAGGAGAAAGCCCGCCAAGGGGATTTCCAGGGGGCGATTGCCGACTGTACGTTGGCCATTCAATTGGATCCCCAAAATAGCCGCGCCTACAGCCAGCGGGGCAGCGCCCGCTACAAAAGTGGGGACTTGGCAGGGGCCATCGCAGATTACACCCAAGTCATTCAACTGGCAGGGGACGCCCGCGCCTATTTCAACCGCGGCATTGCCCGCTACCGGCTGGAGGACTACGAGGGAGCTGTTGCCGACTACACCCAGGCTCTCGGCCTCAACCCACAATGGGCGGTGGCCTACTACAACCGTGGCAATGCTTACCGGCAACTCAATCAGCAGCAGCAGGCCATCGAAGACTATTCGCGGGCCATTGAGCTCAACCCGGAAGATGTGCGGGCCTATTTCAACCGCGGCGTGGTGCGCGGCCATCTGGGAGATGCGCAGGGGGCAGCAGCCGATTTTTCCGAGGTGATCAAGCGGGACCCTCAGGACGGGGAAGCCTACTTCAACCGGGGAGTGGCGCGGGTCCAGTTGTCAGATTTGCAAGGGGCCGTCGAGGACTACACCCAAGCGCTGCAGTTGGATCCTCGCCACGGCAAAGCCTATTACCACCGGGGCCTGGCCCGACAAGCGTTGGGGGATCCCCAAGGGGCCGTTGAAGATTTTTCTCAGGCCCTATCCCTACGGTCTGCTGAGGCCACTGAGCTACCTGAGGCAGAGGCGGCAGCCCAGGCGGATCTCTACTTGCAGCGGGCGATGGCCTACCTGAGCAGCAACGCCCTGGAGTCGGCGCTGGCCGATTGTGAACAGGCTCTCCGCCTGGATCCTAAGCTGTCGCGGGCCTATCTCTGCCGGGGCTTGGCCCGTCAGGGGCTGGGGGATCCCGGCGGCGCTCTGGCAGACTTCAACCGCGCCCTGGAGCTGGATCCCCAAATGGCCAAAGCCTACCTCAACCGGGGCATTGCCCACCTGGACTTGGGCAACATTGAAGCGGCTTTGTCCGACTTGAACCAGGCCATTGCTTTGGATCCCCAAGATGCCAGTGCCTACAGCAGCCGCGGGCGAATCCATTGGCTGTTGGGGGATCCCCTAGCGGCTCTGCGGGATTATACAGCTGCCCTGGAGCGGGATCCGCAGAACCCTCAGCTCTACCTCAACCGCGGCCAACTCCATGTTGAGCGGGAAGATTGGCCGGCAGCCTGTGAGGACTTCTCGCAGGTGTTGCAGTGGGCGGCGAGGCCTGGGATCCCACGCGGGCCGGAGCTGCTGGTTAATGCCCATCTGCGCCGCGGTATGGCACGGCAACGCTTGGGGGATTGGCAGGGAGCGCTGGCCGATTTCGACCAAGCTCTGCAAGGGGATCCTCAGTCGGGCTTGGCTTATTTCCATCGCGGCCAAGTGCGGGCTGCTCTGGGAGATGGGCTGGGGGCCATCCAGGATTACCACCAGGCTTTGGCGCTGGGGGTGGCAGTGGCCGAGGCGGATATCCGCCGAGATCTGGCGCGGGCCCAAATCCAGACGGGAGATCTGCAGGCGGCCTTGGAGCAGTTGAACGAGGCGGTGCGCTTGCAGCCGGAACGGCGGGATCTGCGCCAAGAGCGAGCTGAGTTGTGCCGACAGCTGGGCCGGTGGCCAGAGGCCATTGCCGACTACGACGAGGTGTTGCGGCAGGATCCTCAGGACTGGACGGCTTGGCTGGGACGGGGCATGGCCCATGGACAGGTGGGCAACTGGGATTCCGCCATTCAGGATCTCAGCCGGGTTTTGCAGCAGGATCCTGACCACAGGGAAGCGCTGTGGCACCGAGGACAAGCTCTGCAGCAGTTGGGTCAGACCGAAGCGGCCTTGCAAGATCTAAACCGTCTGCTGCAGCGGGATCCCCAACACAGGATGGCCCGCTTGGCCCGCGGCTCTCTGTTGTTGACGTTGGCGGTGCGCGGCACCGATGGCCCTACCAACCGTGCGGAGCAGGATCGCGTCAGCGGGACGGAGTCCTTGGAGCTGGGGTACTACGCGCAGGCTG
This sequence comes from Thermostichus sp. MS-CIW-34, assembly GCF_054060435.1. NCBI lineage: Bacteria > Bacillati > Cyanobacteriota > Cyanophyceae > Thermostichales > Thermostichaceae > Thermostichus > Thermostichus sp. MS-CIW-34. The sequence goes on from NZ_JBSSDE010000014.1 coordinate 36,746, forward strand.
AATCCGACTTCGACCAAGTCATCCAGGAAGAGGCCCAAGACGGGGAACAGTCCCGGCAGCTCTATCTGGAGGCCCACCTGAAGCGGGCCCAAGTCCGCCGCCTGCGCCACAACCTGGAGGGGGCAATAGCCGATTGGGATCGGGTCTTGGAGCTGGCCAGCCCAGGGGATCCAGAAGTGCTGGTCACCGAAGCCCTGTTGTATCGGGGCTTGTGTCGCCAAGAGAGGGGGGATCTGGCTGGGGCGTTGGCCGATTTCACGGCGCTGATCCAGCAGCAACCGCAGGCTTCTCAGGCTTTTGCTTTGCGGGCAAGGGTGCATCTGGCTTTGGGGGATCAAGAGGCGGCATTGGCGGATCTCAACCAAGCTCTGAGCCTCGACCAGAACTGGGGGGTGGCCGATGCTGCCCTGGCCTACCGTCAACGGGGGGATCTACACCGGCAGGCCAATTGCCCTGAGCTGGCCATTGCCGACTACACGCAGGCCCTGGCCTTGAACCCCCAGGAGCACTCTGCTTTGCTCCACCGAGCTCTCCTGTGGGATGGCGAGGGACAGACGGACAAAGCGATAGAAGACTACACCCGACTGCTGCAACTGGAGCTGGATCCCCAGGAGCGGGTCTGGGTTTTGAACAACCGCGGCTGGGCCTACGCCCAACAGGGGGATTTTTCGGCGGCCATCCGCGACTACGACCAAGCCATAACACTCTGCACTGCTGACGCGAGCGATAGGGATCCCTGCCACCTCAAGGCCCACCTCAACCGCGCCCTGGCCCGGACTGCCCTTGGGGATTGGCAGAGAGCCTGCCAGGATTTCCAGGCTGCCCTCCAGATGCAAGGGTACGAAGGTCGGCTTTTGGAAGACGTTATCGCTAGTTATTTCAAAATAGGTTGAGACACTTCCCAAAGGCTCCGCGCCGTCGCCGCGGCCACCTCCAACCTCTCTTAGAAATCGATGGGATTTGAATGGACAGTTAGAGGGATCGGCTCAAGCCCCCTCCGCCACTTCTCCCGTCTCGGGCCGCAGCAGCGGAAAGGCAATGACATCGCGAATGCTGGGGGCATCGCACAGCAGCATTGTCAAGCGGTCGATCCCCACGCCCAGGCCACCTGTGGGGGGCAGGCCGTATTCCAAGGCGGTGAGAAAGTCTTCATCCAGAAAATGGGCCTCTTCATCGCCGGCTGCCTTCAGGGCTGCCTGGGCCTCCAGCCGCTGCCGCTGATCCACCGGATCGGTGAGCTCTGAGTAGGCGTTGGCCGTCTCCCGCCCCACGATGAACAGCTCAAAGCGCTCTGCCAACCCCGGTTTGCTGCGGTGAGGCTTGGTGAGGGGACACACCTCCAGGGGATAGTCCAGAACAAAGGTGGGCTGGCGCAGGTGGCTCTCACAGCAGTGCTCAAAGGCTTTGACCAGCAACTTGCCAGGGGAGTCCTGGGGTGAGAGATCGGGGATCCCTTGGGCGGCCAAGGCCGGCAAGAGCTCTTCAGGGCATCCCTTTTCCACATCGATGAAAATGCCAGTGGCCTCCTCCACCAGCTCCTGCATCGTCACCCGTCGCCAGGGAGGGGTGAGGTCGATGGCTTCCCCTTGGTAGGTGAGCTGCAGGGATCCCCGCACCGCCAGGGCGGCGTTGCAGACCAGGGTTTCCGTCAGCTCCATCATGGTGTGGTAGTCGGCGAAGGCTTGATAGGCCTCTAGAGAGGTGAACTCCGGGTTGTGGCGGGTGGAAATGCCTTCGTTGCGAAAGACCCGCCCAATTTCATAGACCCGCTCGATCCCGCCCACCACCAGCCGCTTCAGGTGCAGCTCGGTGGCAATGCGCAAGTAGAGATCCAGATCCAGGGCGTTGTGGTGGGTAACAAAAGGCCGCGCCTCCGCCCCGCCGGGGATCACCTGCAACACTGGCGTCTCAATTTCCACAAAACCTCGCTCTTCCAGAGTCTGCCGCAGGGAGCGGATGATCTGGGCGCGGTCGAGCAAGGTCTGCTTGACCTCAGGGTTGACGATGAGATCGACGTAGCGCTGGCGGTAGCGTTTCTCCACATCCCGCAGGCCGTGCCACTTGTCCGGCAGCGGCAACAGCGCCTTGGTTAGCACCTGGTACTCGTCCACCCGCACCGACAATTCCCCTTTTTCGGTGCGCTTCAGGCAGCCCTTGGCCCCCAGCCAATCGCCCACGTCGAGGAGCTTGTCCAAGTTCTTGAAGGCCAACTCCCCCATCTGCTTCGTCAGCCGTTGCTTCTCCAGGTAAAGCTGGATGGTGCCGGAGCGATCCTGAAGGGTAAAGAAAGCCAGCTTGCCCATGACCCGCCGCGCCCGGATCCGCCCGGCCACCGCCACCTGCACATCCTCCCGCTCGCCGCCGGGCTCTAGGTCGGCAAATTGCTCCTGCAGCTCGGCAGCCAGATGGGTAACAGGAAAAGAATAGGCATAGGGCGGGATCCCTTGTTCCCGCAGGTGTTGGGCTTTTTCCAGGCGGGCGGCCCGTTGGGCGGCTTCGCTGCTGCTGGGGAGAGTGGACATGGCGGTGGATAGGCAATGGACAATGGAAGCCCCGTTAGGGACGGGATTTTTCAGGCTGCCGGCGGTGCGATCGCGTTAGCGGGACGGAGTCCTTTGCCGTGGGAACGCAGCAGCTCCAAAAGGGCTTCGGCCCGTTGGCGTTCTGCCTCAGCGCGCTGTTGTTCCAGAGCAGCCTTTTCTTCGCCGGTGGGCAAAACCTGCCCCTCCCGATCACACCAGCGTAGCCATTCGGTATTCACGACCTCAAAGGATCGCTGCCAGAGGGTTAAGCCCAGCCCGATCGCGTTAGCGGGACGGAGTCCTTTCGCGTTAGCGGGACGGAGTCCTTTGTCCTCCAGCCATGTGGACGCGAAGGGGACAAACTCACCTCCCCGCCGCTGAAAAAGGGCCAGAGGGGATCCCTGCAGTTCCCTTAGTTGCCGCAAGGGAGAGGCTACGCCCGCTGTGCGATCGTAGACCGCGTAGTAGCTGACGCCGGCGCGGGCATAGTCTTTGCGTTTGCGGCCCAGCTGATACATTTACGCTGAACACTGCTGAACATCACTGTTCAACTATGCAGCGATAGCATTCTGTTTGTTTCCAACCAGAATGGCGGTATCCCGCAAAGCTTTGAGTAGAATACCCAAAGCGCAGTTTCCGTGTCGTCTTACTACCAATTTTCTGCTTTGCTTTGGCTACCATGTTGGCAGACTCGAAAGTAAACAGAAAGATCAACTGGTAGTAATCCGTACTGAACATATTATACATTATTTTCAGTATAGTTGAGCTTATTATTGACTAGAGTCATGCTCTTCCCCTTTGCGCTTGGAGACAATCTCAATGACCACATCCGGCGGCTTACCCATCTCCCAGACCAGGTAGGTGCGATCTTCCTTGCGCTCAAAGCTGGCGGGGGGAGCCACCTCCAGGCTGAGCGTCACATCGGGCATCAGGGGAGGCAGTTTGAGGGCAGAGAACAGGCCAATATTGGCTGTGGCCAAAAAGGGGATCAGCTCCCCCGTGTCTTCGGCCTTGGGCTGGAAGGAGGCGTAGAGAGCGCTGGTGAGCAGGCGCTGCAGCTTTTTGGAGAGAATGCTGTCCGCGGGCTCATCATCCTCGATGACCAGGTCACTAATATCCGGTGGCTCTGGCAGAGGAAATGCCGCCTCCGGCATCGAGGGCTGGACTGGGCTGGAGGGTGCGGAAACCATGCTCACCGGGATCCGTTGCTGGTGTTGCTAACTGAGGGCTGGGGTTTGACTCATGCTACTGAGCTGTTCGCGCAGCAGGCGTAACCTTTTTTGAGAGTAACAAAAGTCTTCGGGAAAGTGATGAAGGCACCACCAGAGCAGCCGACGATGTTCCTGCAGCAGGCGTAGCCTCTGGAGATAGGGCGCAGCAAAACCCGGCGACGGGATGAAGTGCAAGGGGATTTTCTTGGGCAACTGCCCTCATTCTGGGCTCTGGGAACCGGGCAGAGCCACGAGCAGAGCCTCCAGCACCCGCTGCACCCGGCTCAAGCGCAATCCATAATCTGACAAAACGGGACTGTTGGGAATGATGGCGTGGCGAAACCCCAGTTTGCTGGCTTCTTTCAAGCGCTGCTCCAATTGGGCCACCGGGCGCACCTGTCCTCCCAACCCCACTTCGCCGATCAAGACCGTCAAGGGATCCACCTGTCGATCCCGGAAGCTGGCGGCCACAGCCACTGCCACCCCTAAGTCGGCAGCTGGCTCGGCTACCTGAATGCCGCCGGCAGAGGCGATGTAAGCATCGTATTTGGAAAGCGGGATCCCCACCCGTTTTTCCAGCACGGCCAAGATCTGCAAAAAGCGGTTGATTTCAATGCCGGTGGAGGTGCGGCGGGGGGAGCTGTAGCTGGTGGGGCTGACTAGGGCCTGCACTTCCACCACCAAGGGGCGGGTGCCCTCGCAGGCAACGATGGTGGCTGTTCCGGGCATGGCCTGATCCCGGCTACTCAAAAAAAGCTGCGAGGGGTTCTCCACCTCCACCAAGCCAGAGGCGGTCATCTCAAAAACACCCATTTCCTGGGCTGCCCCAAAGCGGTTTTTGACGGCGCGCAATAGGCGGTGGCTTTGGAAGCGATCCCCCTCAAAGTACAAGACCGTGTCCACCAAATGCTCCAGCACCTTCGGCCCGGCCAGGGATCCGTCTTTGGTAACATGGCCTACAATCAGCAGAGCCACCCCCAGTTTTTTGGCCAGCCGCATTAACAGGCCGGTGCATTCCCGCACCTGGGAAACGGATCCCGGCGCCGAGGTGAGTTGCCCCCAGAAGATGGCTTGAATGCTGTCGATCACCGCCACCTGCGGTTGCAGAGCCTGGATCTCCGCCACGATGGCCTCCAGGTCGGTCTCGGCCAAGAGGTAGAGCTGCTCGCTTTCCACCCCCAGCCGCTCGGCGCGTAGCTTGATCTGCTGGGCTGATTCTTCCCCCGACACGTATAAGATGGGCCCGCTCTTGGCCAGGTGGGCAGCGCTCTGCAGCAGCAGGGTGCTCTTGCCAATGCCCGGATCCCCGCCAATCAACACCAGGGATCCCGGCACAATGCCACCTCCCAACACCCGGTCAAACTCGCCATAGCCGGAGGAGAGGCGAGGGTGGCGATCTGAGGAGACCTGGGAGAGGGGGAGGGCCGACCGGGGGATCCCATTGGCGCGGTTGGACCTAGGAGCGAGGGCTTGGGCCCGTGGGGACTTGGCCGCTGGGGCGACGACCACTTCCGTCAGGGTGTTCCAGGCGCCGCAATGGTCGCAGCGGCCCAAAAACTTGGCATAGCGCTCGCCGCACTGGCTGCACTCCCAGACGGTTTTGGCCTTGGCCATAGCCGGGGACTCCTAGGCCTGGGGAGCAGCGGCGACAGGGAGGGGCACCTCCGGCAAGACCAGGGATCCGCACTGGGCGTGGTGGCGCAGCAGATGGTCGCAGAGGACCAGGGCCACCATCGCCTCCACCATCGGCACTGCCCGCGGCAAGACACAGGGATCGTGGCGTCCCCGCGCCGCCAAAACCGTCTCTTGCCCATTGAGGGTGACGGTGTTTTGAGGCTGGCGAATGGTGGCAGTGGGCTTAAAGGCTACCCGCAGGACGATGTCTTCGCCGTTGCTGATGCCCCCCTGGATGCCGCCGGAGCGGTTGCTGCGGGTGCGCCAGCCGCCGGGGGTCATGTAAAACTCGTCGTTGTGCTGCTTGCCCGTCAGGTAGGTGCCGGCAAACCCCGAGCCAATCTCAAACCCCTTGCTGGCTGGCAGGGACATCACCGCCTTGGCCAAGTCGGCCTCCAGCTTGTCAAACACCGGGGATCCCAGCCCGCGCGGCACCCGGCGGGCTACACACTCCACCACTCCCCCCAGCGAATCCCCTTCCCGCGCCGCCTCCTCAATTTTTTGGATCATGGCCGCCGCCGCTTGGGGATCGGGGCAGCGGACGATGTTGGCCTCCACCTGCTCTGCAGTTACCGAGCTGGGATCCACCTGGGCTTCCACGTCTTTTACCCGCTGCACGTAGGCCAGGATCTCCACCCCTGCCGCTAGGCGCAGGATCTTCTTGGCAATGGCCCCGGCAGCCACCCGGCCAATGGTTTCTCGCGCTGAGGCCCGTCCGCCCCCCTGCCAGTTGCGGATGCCGTACTTGGCCTGGTAGGTGGCATCGGCATGGGAAGGGCGGAAGGTGGTGGCCATCTCCTGGTAGTCCTGGGGGCGGGCATCCTGGTTGCGCACCAGGATGTGGATGGGGGTGCCCAGCGTAAAGCCCTGAAAAACCCCGGAGAGGATCTGGCAGCGATCCGCTTCCTGGCGGGGCGTCGTGATGGGGCTCTGGCCAGGACGCCGCCGATCCAGCTCTGCCTGAATGTCGGCCTCGCTCAAGGGCAGCCGCGGCGGGCAGCCATCCACCACCACCCCCACCGCCCCCCCGTGGGACTCGCCATAGGTGGTCACGCAAAACAGGACACCGAAGGAGTTGCCGTTGGCCATGGGATCCCCAAGCAAGAAGCCGTTACTCGCAGGCGGCTGGGAGAGACTGTTTTCTATTCTGCACTAGGGGAGTGGCGGGCAGTGCGGTGCAGCTGGCGGCAGCCGGCAATTCCCCGCAACACCAGGTGGGGATCCCAGCGCAGCTCTGGGTCAAGCGGGCCCAAGTGAGGGTGGAGCCACTTCCCATCCCCGCCGGTCAGCAGCAGGGGGCCTTGGGGAAAGCGGCGACGCCAGTCGGCAATGAACTCGCGCAAGCCAGCCAAGAGGGTGTGGAGGATGCCGCTGCGGATGGCAGCCACGGTGTCGTTGGCCCAGCGAGGGGGCAAGGGATCCTGCGGATCCCACTGCACTTTGGGCAGCAGGGCTGTGTGATCAGCCAACGCCTGCGCCTGCAACCCCAGGCCGGGCAAGATGGCCCCTCCCACCAGGGATCCTTCAGAGTCAGCTCCTGTGAGGGTCAGGGCAGTACCCGCGTCGATCACCAAACAAGGCCAGCCGTAGTGGATCCCGGCAGCCCACAAGGCCAAGGCCCGATCCAGCCCCAGCCCTGGGTAGGGATCCCGCAGCGGCACCTGCGACAGCTCCAACTGATGCACCCAGGGCGATGCTGGCGGCAGGGGGGCAGAGCCCACAGGAGCCAGCCACAGCTCTGTCTGCTGCGGCCAGGACAAGGGCTGGTGAGCAGGAAACCGCTCCACCTTCACCAGGGTCTCCTCCACAAACCAACCCCAGCGCACGTGAGTGTTGCCCAGCACGGCTGCCAGCCACTCACGACAACAGTGCGAAGCGTTGAGATCTGCCCCCTCCTCAAAACTCATGCAACAGCTCTGCCTCCACGCGAAACAGCTCCACCGGCTGGTCGGCAGGGATCCCGGCCAACCTCTTAGCGGTAGCAAGCTGCCATTCTGTCGTCAAAGCCTCTCCCGGCAGCAACACCGCTCCCCGGGTTCCAGAGCGGACAAATAGGCCCATGCGGGTGGGATCCACCTGCTCCACAGCGGCAAAAGGACTCCGTCCCGCCGACGCAATGGGCACCACCCGCCGCACAATGGCTACCTGAATGGAGGCCGACTCCAGCTCCCCGGGTTGCAGAGGTACGTAGCGCCAATCGCGGGTGACTGCCCCCACCGCCGCCCGGATGGTGGCCCTGACCAGGTCCTCGCCGCTGGGATCCAAGCTGCCCCAGCAGCCACGGGGCCGACCCTCTGTACTCACCGTTACAAAAACCCCCGCAGAGCGCCGCCAGTGGGGCGGGATCTCCTCTGGAGGTGGCAGCACCTGGCCGGTGGCGAAGTAGTAGGCAATGGCCTGACGCGCCAGCGCCGGCAGGGTGTCAGGGAGAGGTTGTCGCCGGCTGGGAGAGGGGATCCCTTCTGAATCGGACTCCGTCCCGCCAGTGCGATCCCGTAAGCGGTGCGAGGCACCCATGGACTCCGGCGGAGGAACAGGGGCAGTTGTCTCAGAAGGCTGCGGCAGGGATCCCGTCCACAAGCCCAGCCCCGCAGCCAGGAGCAGGCCGATCGCGTTAGCGGGACGGAGTCCAATCGCGTTAGCGGGACGGAGTCCAATCGCGTTAGCGGGACGGAGTCCTTGAAGACCCAGCAATCGAACCGTGAAGTGAACTCGGCAGGTGAACACCCAAGAGAATCCCGTTGGTGGTCACAACAACCGTACTCTAAAAGCTACGTCCCCGCTGCTGCAAATACTTGAAAACGGTGTTTAGATCCTTGTCGCCGCGCCCAGAACAGTTGACCACCACCCGCTGCTGAGGGCCGATCGCGTTAGCGGGACGGAGTCCTTGCTGCGGGGCCAGGGTTTTCAGATAGGCCAGAGCGTGGGCTGTCTCCAGGGCGGGGATGATCCCCTCCAGGCGCGACAGCAGCAGCAGCGCTTCCACCGCTTCGTCGTCAGTAACCGCGTAGTACTCGGCCCGCCCGATTTCTTTTAGGTAGCTGTGCTCGGGCCCTACACCGGGGTAATCCAAGCCGGCGCTGATGGAGTGGGCCTCCTGCACCTGCCCTTCTTCATCCTGCAGTAGGTAGCTCATGGCTCCATGCAGGACTCCAATCCGACCGCGGTTGAGGGTGGCAGCGTGGCGGGGCGTGTGCAGCCCTTCTCCGGCGGCTTCGATGCCGATCAGTCGCACCTGGGGATCCCGGACAAACTCGTTAAACAGGCCCAGGGCGTTGGATCCACCCCCCACACAGGCCAGCAACACATCCGGCAGCCCTCCCCATTTTTCCTGGCACTGCTGCCGCGTCTCCTGGCCAATGACATCGTGAAAGGCCCGCACCAGCTTCGGGTAAGGGTGGGGCCCCGCCACCGTGCCGATGACGTAGTGGGTGGTCTCCACGTTGGTTACCCAGTCGCGGATGGCCTCGGAGAGGGCGTCTTTGAGGGTGCGCGTGCCCGATTCCACTCCCCGCACCTCAGCGCCCAAAAGGCGCATCCGCTGCACATTGGGGGCCTGCCGCTCCATATCCAGCGCCCCCATGTAGATGACGCATTCTAGGCCAAAGCGGGCGCACACGGTTGCCGTGGCCACCCCATGTTGGCCGGCGCCAGTCTCGGCAATGATCCGCCGCTTGCCCATGCGCACCGCCAGCAGCACTTGGCCAAGGGCGTTGTTGATCTTGTGGGCGCCGGTGTGGTTGAGATCTTCCCGTTTGAGGTAGATCTGCGGGCCGCCGTAGTATTCGGTTAGCCGCTGGGCAAAGTAGAGGGGGCTGGGCCGCCCAACAAAATCCCGCAGCAGGCTGTGAAACTCGGCGCGAAAATCGGGATCCCGCCAGTGATGCTCAAAGGCTTCCTCCAGCTCCGTTAGGGCGCTCATCAGGGTTTCCGGCACAAACCGACCCCCAAACGGCCCAAACCGCCCCTGGGGATCCGGACGCACTTGAGGGTCGAGAGGATCCAAAACACGAGGGGGAGAAGCAAGAGGAGCTGAGGTCATGGCAGAGTCCGTCCGGGCCTTGTAGCCTGCAACTAGAGAGAGGCTTTCCCATTCTACAGAAGGAAGGGGCGATGACCAGTCTCGCCTCTCTTCTTCTGCCTTGGGATCCCGAAAAGTTGTTTTGAACAAGGGTCTTCCCAGGATTTTTAAGATAAGGCCGTCCGATTTTGAGGCGGCCTTATGGACAAGCATCTGCAAGAGTTGCTCCAGCAAGAAGATCAAAAGCGCAGAGATGAAGAGGTGCGGCGCACCTATGCCCTTTCTCAAAAGTCCGAGGGGATGGTGATCCTTCTGTCTATTCTGCTTGCCTTCGGAGCCTACCTCTACACGCGGCGGTGGAAAGCTTTGATGGTTTTTCTGGGCTGGTGTTTCTTCCTTGGCGTCTTGTTTAGCGACGACGAGGGAGAGGTTTCCCTACCCGGACTGTTTCTGGCCTCCACCTGGGCAGCAGTAGACAACTGCGGCGCTATCCAGCGGGCAAGAGAAGAAATCGAACGGCTGCGCTCCGGCCAAAACCCTGATGTTGATCGGCAAACTTAAACTTGGTCGACAAAACAAAATAGTGGCCCAAAAATCGGTATTTTATTTCAAACTCTCGAAAAAGATGCTATACCTACTATTTCAAGTGGCACCCAGATACAAGCGGCGCAACCGACCCATTCTCAACGGCAGTGAAACTTGGATTCCTATTCCCTTTGTCTTTTGGGAAAGAGCATGCCTCTAACCCCCAAAACCCTGAACTTTGCTGAATTTACTGAGCTTTAGGCGGTTTGGCAAAAGTCATTGAGAGGGATATAGTAGACCAAGTTTCCCCCTGATCCTTGAGTCCACCGCAACGGTTGCCGGGAAGTGAAGGGGGAAAGCGCTCGGGGGGTATTCCTCAGGGCTTTGCGGGATACCGCCTTCCTGTTTGGACTCCGTCCCGCTGACGCGAACAGAGATAGGCAGGATGCGATCGCTTCTTTCCTGAACCATGTTCAGGAGAGTTCAGCGTGAATGTATCAGCTTGGACAAACCAAATTCTGTCCCCCTAGGAGAGGGGCTGGAGGTGAGAGAGCTTAGGATAGCTACAGATTAGAGCAATCAAAACCATGAAGTCTGCTGCTCGCCTAGCTTGTCTGCTTGCCGGACTGATCCTAGGAGCGGGGATCCCCGTCATTGCTCCCGCCCCCGCCCTTCCCGTTGCCCAAGCCGGTTTCCGGCCCTATCTCAATGCCCGCTTTGGCTACCGCATCGACTACCCGGCAGACTTCATTCCGCAAGGGGAATCGGACAACGGCGATGGCCAAGTGTTTCTCGGTCAAGACGGGGCTGAGCTGCGCGTTTGGGGTGGGTACAACATTTTTCAAGCAACGCCCGCCAGCGCCCTGCAGGAAGAACTTCGCCGCAGCCGGGAAAACCAGCGCCAGGTTACTTACCAAGCTGTTGGCCGGGATTTCTTTGTGGTCTCCGGCTACGAGCCCGTTCGTGTCAGCGGTGCGGAGCCCTTTGGCCAGCGGATTTTCTATCTCAAAACAGTTGTCCGCCCTTCGCTGCAAGCTGGCTTTGAGTTCGTGTACCCGGCCAGCCGGCGCGAGCGCTATGACCGAGATGTGGAAGCTATAGCCCGTTCCCTGCGCCTTGCCGATCCCTGAGCTAGACCCAAGTTGGGGCATGATCGTAGGGATCCCTGGCAAAAACGATGGTGAAGAAACCTCTGGATGATTGCCTGCTGGAGCGGATGCGGGTTGTTGGCCTGTCTTCTTGGCGCGCTTTACAGGCCCAAGCGGGGATCAGCCGCCGCGCCCTTGATCAGGTGCGCCGAGGGAAGTGGGGATCCCTGCGCCTGGAGCAACTGCAAAAGTTGGCTGCCGCTCTGCAGTGGGATTTGGGATCCCTGCTGCGCCTCAACGGGAATGACAAAATGGAATCCACCGATTCATCAGAAGTCCTCTTCTCTCTGCTGCAGCCGTTGCTGACCAGCTACCCCACTGTCCGCCAGATTGCCCAGCGCAAGCCCGATTGGCCGGCCCAAAACGTGACAGCTCTGTTTCGCTCCTTAGACGCTCTGCTGCAGCGCTGGGGGTATGAGCCCATCGGCAACCCCCTGGAGTCCGTCCCCTTTGATCCGCAACTGCATCAACCGGATCAGCTGGATATTCAAAAGGGGGATCCCGTTTACATTCGCTTTGTCGGCTACCGTCGGGGAGATCACATCCTTTGCCCGGCCAAAGTCAGCCGTTCCCTGCCTGGAGGATTGAGCTGATGGCACCTGCCCCCAAAGCGACCCTAGCCATTGATTTTGGCACCAGCAACACGGTGGTGGCAGTTTGGGATCCCGCCCAAGCAGTGCCCCGTCTCCTCACTCTTCCCGGCCTCTCTCGCCCAGACCACTCGGCTATTCCCAGCTTGGTCTACGTGAAGGGAAAAGGCCAGCTCCTGGTGGGGGAAACCGTGCGCGCCGGTCGGTGGGGGGCAGTGGATCCGCAACGGCTGTTTCAGGGGTTTAAGCGGGACTTGGTGGCGGAGTTTGTCCCTCCGCCGCGAGTTCTAGATGGAGAGCGCTACGACGCCGAGAGGGTGGCCCAAGCTTTTTTGCAGACGGTGATGGAAGCTGTCCCGAAAGAACACCTGCAGCCGCAACAGCTGGTGTTCACCGCCCCTGTCGGCTCTTTTGAGCGCTACCTCAATTGGCTGCGGGGAGTGGCCAGTGCCTGTGGCTGGGATCCCGTTCAAATTGTCGATGAAGCCACGGCAGCAGCCCTAGGCTATGCGGTTGGCCAGCCGGGATCCCTAGTGCTGGTGGTGGATTTCGGCGGCGGTACCTTGGATCTCAGCTTGGTGCGCACCCTCGCTCCCCAAGCGGGTAGCCCTGTCCTCAAAGCGGAGGTGATCGCCAAGGCCGATGCCTATGTGGGCGGGGTGGACATCGACATTTGGATTGCCGACTACCTACTGCAGCAACTGGGGCTAAGCCGACAGCAAATTGGAGCTCTGGGCTGGCTCAACCTCCTAGAGCAGGCAGAACAGCTCAAGATCGCCCTTTCCACTCAGATGGAAGCGGTGGGCAGTTGGTTTGACGACGAAGCCCTCACTGCCCATGAGTTGAAGTTAAGCCGGCAGGAGCTGGAAGAGATCCTGGAAGCTCGTCAGCTTTTGGATCAAATCCGCCAGTGCCTAGACGACGTTCTCCTCACCGCCCAGGCGAGGGGATTGGGCAAGAACCAAATTGAGCAGGTGCTCTTGGTAGGAGGCAGCTCCCAACTGCCAGCAGTTCAAGAGCTGCTGCGCTCCTACTTCGGCAAAAAGAAAGTGCGCTGCGAACGCCCCTTCGATGCTGTGGCCCTGGGCGCCCTGCAGGTGGGCCGCCAGGTGAAGCTGGAGGATCGCCTGCACCACAGCTATGCCCTCCGCCTCTGGGATCCCTTGCAGAAGAGCTACATCTACTACCCCCTCTTCGAACAGGGCAGCCCCTATCCCTGCCGACGGGCTGAGCCCTTGATCCTGCAAGTGGCCAACGACGGACAAACGGAGATTCGCCTGGAGGTGGGCGAAGTGGCCCAGGTGGCCCAATCGGAGGTGGTTTACGACGAGCTGGGGCGGATGAGCAGCCGGCAGCTCACCCGGCAAACCGATTTCCGGTTCCTGGCCCCTCTCGGATCCCCAACCGTTCGCGCTACTTCGACGGAGTCATCACCAATTTGTCTGGCCCGTTTGCAGCCCCCTGGCCGCGTGGGAGAGGATCGCCTTCGCGTCGAATTTGCCATTGATAGCTCGCGGCGCTTGTTGGTCACCATCACCGACCTGCAAACTCAGGCGCTCTTGGCAGAGGCCCAGCCTGTAGCCACCTTGAGTTAAGAGACGAAAGTAGAGAGAAGAGAGCGTCTTCACTGCAACGGAAGACAAAGAAAGCAATGTAAAGGGCACGACATGGCCACGATTCCCAACTCTCATCTCCCCTTGTGAGAGAGGGGTCGGGGGCTTGAGGAGAGTAGAGAGCGGTTGCGCCGACGGCGTGGGGTCTCAGGGGAAGGATCTCAATCATTGATATTGTTGATATTGATTATTGATTGAGAATGGCTGCATATCCAGTGATCTCTGTAGCGACTTGATGAATAATCTGAGCGATGGGATATGAATCTGATTTGCGTTTAACTACACTTCTTCTCTTGAGCTACCTTGGGAACAAATCTTGCTCTTGTCACCACCGCCCCATTTTGCCCGTCCTCCCCTCGACTTTATTCCGCCCGCCTATAGCGCCTGGGTGCTACGGCTCGTCCACGGGATCCTGCCCCTGCTCTTGCGGGTGAGGGTGCGGCGCTGGCTTCCTTCCGGCATTGCCAAAATCGAGGCCACAGGGGCGGAGATCTTGGCGCGGCTCTACCACCAGTTCCAGGAGGGTCAAATTCGCCTAGTCCTGGCTTTCCGACATGTGGAGGTGGATGACCCGCTGGTGGGCCTGTACGTTCTATCTCGCCTGGTGCCCGAAGCCGCCCGTCGACAAGGGATCCGCCTTCGAGAACCCCTTCACGCCCATTTTCTCTACGACCGGGGCATGCCCCTCTGGGGAGGGGAATGGCTGGGGTGGCTGTTGTCTCGCCTGGGCGGGATCCCTATACGCCGCGGTCGGAGGGTGGATCGGGTGGCGCTAAAGGCGGCCCGGCAACTGCTCCTGGATGGGCAATTTCCCTTTGCAATCGCCCCAGAAGGAGCCACCAACGGCCACAGCGAACGGATCAATCCCCTGGAACCGGGAATGGCTCAGCTGTGCTTTTGGTGCGCCGAGGACCTGGCCAAAGCTGGTCGCTCAGAGACCGTCATTTTGCTGCCCATTGGCATTCGGTACTACTACACGGATCCCTCCTGGACGAAGCTAGAGCGCCTGCTGGCGCGCCTTGAGCACCTGAGTGGGTTGACGCCTCCGAAGCCAGAGCCAAGATCCTCCAGGAGCCCCAACCTTCGCTACACCCAGCGGATCTGCCGCCTAGCCCAGCATCTCCTGGGACAACTGGAAGCTTTCTACGACCTACCTCCCTTCATCTCTGGGAGAGATGAAGAAGAACCACGGATAGAGCAGAGGCTAGCCCCTGGCCACTTTAACGCTCGCCTGGAGCGGCTGCTCCACAGAGCCCTGGAAACCGCAGAGACCTACTTTGGCCTATCTCCCCAGGGGGATTGGAACAGCCGCTGCCGCCGCATTGAAGAAGTCGCCTGGATCCAGATTTACCGAGAAGAATTGCGGCATCCTGGATCCCTGTCTCCCCTGCAGCGGGGGTTGCTCGACTGGAAAGCCCACCAGGCAACGCTCTACCTGCAGCACATGCGCTTGGTGGAAAGCTGTGTAGCCGTCCAGGAAGAGTATTTGCTGAGCAAACCCTCTTTTGAGCGGCTGGCAGAAACTGCCCTCATTCTATTTGATGTGCTGGCCCGCCTTCGAGGGGAATCCTACCCAGCCCGCCCTCGCCTAGGCTGGCGGGGGGTTCACGTGACCGTCGGGGATCCCATCTCCGTTAGCGAGCGGTTAGAGCGGTATTGCCGAGGCCGCCAGGAAGCCAAACAGGCGGTGACCGAGCTAACTCAGGATGTTTTTTCTTTCCAATTTCTTTCTTTTTCTTCCAATTTCTAGGGATCCCCCAAAGGGGGAACCAGCTTAGGTGAGAAGCCTGGCACTACTGCCGAGAGACTGCTGAAAGATAAACCACCTTCCCATCATAGAACAGAGCTGAGCCTTGGTCGCCCCGCTGGGACTCTGCTCGGTACTCCCAGCAGCAATAGGAACTCACTGTGGTTTTCCACAACCAGGTGAGGTACTGCTCCGGCCTCGCTCACCTCGGTGATGGTTGCTTCCTGGGTTTGCAGATCTGGAAGGCGATAGGCAACTTCCTGCTCCCCCTGAGAAAAGAGAGGGAAAACCTGGAAACTGCCCTCTTGAATGGGATCCCCAATACGCAGGGTTGGAAAGTTAAGGCTGGCCATCGACTCCTCCTTCTCGTTGAAGTTGCAAGGGTGTTGCGGAAGCTGCCCTTCCCCTTGTTGGCTTGGGATCAGCTCGCCGGATCCTGCTCCAATCTAAAGTCCTTTGGAAATGCTCCCTTCCTAAAAAAAAGAGGTGAGGGGACAGCCTTCGCCTTTCGGGACTCTGGTAGCGCGGATGCAAATCATCCTGACCAAAAGAGAGGGATCCCTAAAAAAGGGATCCCTGCCTCAATATCTGGGGTTGATCTCTAGCCTGAAATAATTGAAATTAATCAGCACTAGTGAGTATCAAAGCACTCCGGGACTAGTCCCGCTCAATGTACAAAAAAAGCACTGCCATGCCTACCGCAGGAAGCAGCCAACCAACAATGGGGATAAAAATCCAAGGAAGATAAGCAGCAGCGTAAGAACCGGTCATGATTTTGCTCCTCTCAAGTGATGTGACAAACTTGACAACTAATTCACCAACCCTCGAAAGATGGCGTCGATCCCGGCAAAGTTCTCCAGCAGGAAGTAGGCAGCAAACACTCCACCCATACCTCCCAAGAAAAATCCTGCCGTCAGATCCCCCCAACCCCGAGCTGTAGCCAGAGGAGCGGCCCCCGGTGTTTCCGGCTTGTTTCCGAAGGTAACGCTGCCATAGGCCGACATGCAGGCGGTTCCCAGCAGCACAATCGCCATCGCCGTAACCAGCCCGCCTAAGTTAGCTGCCTCAGGGTAATCCCGCAGCGGCCCCAGCACAATTTCTGGCCCTACCAAGAAATAGCCATGGGCCAGCCCAATTTCCAGCCCCCGCAACAGCGGCGATAAGCCAGGACGGTTGATGGGGAGATTGTTGATAAACAGACGGGTGACAGGAGAATCGCTGATGGGCGTCGAAAGATGCCCCTCGCAGGGATCGTCGTTAAAGGTGCGAATGTAATCCATGTCCGAATGTCCTGCCTGGAATTTTGCGATTCATTCTACGGGGCCTAAGTTACCCTCTCGGCAACCACCACCCGGATCGTTAAAAAAGTTCATGCTCGCTTAACACAGAGATAGCTCTTCTAATTGAGACATAAGTTTGAGACATTCCCTCGCAGAACCTGTCCTCAGCAATTCGCGCTCTTGCCCATGATCCCTGACCTGCTAACGCGAACTTCACCCTCTCCAGGGGGAGAAGAGAGAAGTCCAGATTCACCGCCTGGTTGTAACCAGTGGTGAGGAATAGCGGCAGCTTTTTCGGACTGTGTATTGAGTATTATGTGTATTGAGTATTAAGTTGAGTATTAAGGTCTGCAATGAAGTGGGATCCCTGCTGGGCAAGGGATCGATATTGCGCTGTGGTAGGTAGCCCCGAAAAAAGTGGTAGATACACTGGCCATGGGTCAACAAAGCCTAACTGAATTCGGCTAGGTCGTAAAAACCATGGGACCCTTTACCCCTACCTATTGGGGGCTACTACCAGACCGAAAACCTCAAACCTACAGACTAGAGCCTAGGCCCACATAGGAGCCATAGAAAAAGAGCCCAACTACCGTGATCACACCCAAACCGGCAACCACAGCCACTATCCACAAAGGGATCCTTGCTTGACTGGTCATAGCAACTGGTCTCCAAAAAAGACAGAACTAGCAGCAATTACATTCTCAGTAAACTTAGCAAAGGGGAGCAAGGGCTAGCCAAAAGCCAGCATTGTCCCCTGCGCTCTTTCCCAACTCCAAGAGCAGAGTGGGATCCTGGCCTCAGTTGAGAAAGTAGCTGGAGAACAACAGCCCAACCACAAACACCAGCAGCAAACCCAGGTAAAGGGAAGTGCGGTTTAGCTCCACCGGTTGGGAGTTGGGATTCCTTTCGGGTTGATCAGCCATTGGGTTCACCGTTGAATAAACTGCATTGCAGCAATAGCTCCCAAGAAGAAAACAGTTGGGATCGCCAAGGTATGTACCGCCAGCCAACGGACGGTAAAAACAGGGTAAAAAACGGGTTCATCAGATTTAGTGGCCATAGATATCACCCTACGCAAAAAGCTCAATCAACTTACAAATTGCAACAACGAATAGTCCACTTACCCACGGGCACTCCTAGCGAGTCAGCCTCTCCAGCTCCTCCAGAGCATTGAAGCGATCGCTAACGATCGGCAACTCCTGGCGCTCTGCCGTGAAATACTCATTGGGGCGCGGGGTGCCAAAAATATCATAGGCCAGGCCAGTGCTCACAAAAAGCCAGCCTGCCAAAAACAAAGCGGGAATGGTCAGGGCGTGAATAACCCAGTAGCGGACACTGGTAATGATATCGACAAAAGGTCGCTCTCCGGTGCTGCCAGCCATGAAACTCCTCCCTAGGGTAGGGGCAAAAGTGCTTTCTGAACTTTCTGAGTCTATAACACAATGATAAGGATTTGGATGCACAACTACAAGTTACGAGACCCTTGCTTAGGCCCTTTGCTGTCAAGCCGGATCCCGTCTTGCATAGGTAAAATCTCCTAAGGGATCCCTGCGGCGAACCTTCTTAGCCGAGTTTTCAGAATCTCACTGCCAAAGGGCGCAATCCCAAGGGGCATCGAGGGCTTGAGGATGGGGCGGAAGTTTGAGATAAGCTGACCCTGAGGGGATGTTGTTGGAACAGGAGTGACAGCTATGCGGTGCTCGTGGCCCCTAGCTCTGAGCTTGTGTTGGACGCTGGGCTGGTCGGGTGTCAGCTTGCCGGCTTGGTCCCAAGGGGTGGAGCAGCAAGCCTCGCTGGCCTGGACCGACCCCTACGTGGCGGCTCTGGAACGTCAGACGGATGTGGTGATCACCCAAGAACCCCTGTCAGCCACCCTGACCCGTCTGGAATTGGCCCAGTGGCTGACGGAGTTTTTCGGCTACATTCCCAATCCCAACCAGGTGCAGGAGATTCGCGACCTGGAGCCCAACACCCCCGACTATTGGACTGCCCAAGCCGTGCTGCAGGCGGGGGCCATGCGCCTATACGAGGGCAACGAGTTTCGCCCGCAAGGGGATATCACCCACCTGGAAGCCCTGGCCATTTTGGTGCGGGCTCTGCAATTGCCTGCTCCCACCCAGGCCGACATTGAGCGCTGGATGGCTCTGTACACCGATGCGGCTGATGTGCCGGAGGTAGGGCGGGCTTTTGTGGCCATGGCAGGCGAAGCGGGGCTGCTGGTGAATGTGCCGGATCCAGCTCGTCTTCAGCCCAATCGCGTGCTGAGGCGAGCAGAAGGGGCGGTGTTGTTGCATCAGGCCCTGGTGTATCGCGGTCAGCTTCCGCCCTTGCCACCCCCTGTGGCCCAGTTGCGTCCCTCCCCAGCCCGGGTGGCCGAGACTGTCCAACCCGAAATCTTCCAAACGCGGATCACTCCCGAGGGAGGAAGTGTTCCTGCAGGGGGAACCTTGACCATTGAAGCGCAGGCCACTCCCAACGGCAGGGCTACGGTTGATATCGGCGGCGTGGTTCAGGGTCTGCCGATGCAGGAGGTGCAGCCCGGCTACTACCGCGCAGTTTATAGCCTTGGTCCTCAGGATGCCGTCTTTGGCCCCGACATCAGTATTCAGTTGACCCTCAATGGCGTCAGTACCCGCGTTCAACGGCGGCTACCTCAACTGGCCTTGGGCAATGTTGCTCCTCCGCCAGTGGAATCAGTATTTCCGCCCCCAGCTCCTCTGCCGCAGCCAGCCCCTCTGACTGCAGCCAGCAATCGCTATCCGCGCATTGAGGCCATTCGCTTGGATCCCCAGCGCGACTTGGTGGAAGGGGACATTCTCACCATTGCCATTTGGGGGGAATCTGGAGGGATCGCCCAGTTTGATCTGGGGAATCTGGCCCTGAACCAGCCGATGCGGGAGGTACGACCCAACCACTACGAAGGCACCTACGTGGTAGCCCCCACCCACCAGGCCAACAATCCCACCTTGAGGATTGTGCTCACCAAGGACGGCCTCAGCCAGGAACATCGGGAGATTTTTCCTTTTTCCATCGATGGCTCCAGAGGAACCCGCTCCACCATTCAGCCGGTTTCCGCACCCGTCGCCACGGGACTGCCCCAGATTTTCAGTGTCACCACCAACAGCACCAATCTGCGCATGGGAGAAATTCTCAAAGTCACCATGCGAGGGGATCCGGGGGGGCGGGCTGCTTTTCGGATTGTTGGGGTAACGCCGGAAGTCGAAATGCGGGAGGTGGCGCCGGGCCTATACGAAACCCAGCAGCAGTTGCCCTTCAACATGCAGCCGGTCAACAACGGCATCATCGAGGTGATTTTGCAAAGAGGGGGCCAAAAGACCACCCAAACCAGCCCCTCGCCCATTACCATCGCCCCTTAGCTAGGATCCCCGAGAAGGCTAAACTGCTGCCTCAAAGGGATCGGCGCTGCGCTGGATCTGGGTAGAGAGCTTGGGGATTACCTGCAGGTTGAACTGTTGCTCGAAGACTTTTTTCTTCTCGTTTAAGCTCCACAACTCTAGGGCACAGTCGTCCTTGGGATGCCTGGGATCCAAAATCAACTCCATGCGGCGGGGGCCTTCTCCCAGGAGCTGAAAACGGCAGTGCAGGGCTTGAATGGCCTGCAGGCGGCGGCGATCCAAAGCACAGGCTATGCGCAGCAGGGGGCTCAGTTCCAGCACCACTTGGCGATCCCGCTCGTCGCTGAGGCGCTGGAAGTTCTCGTGCTTCTTCTTGGGGGGCGACTTGCGGTGGTAGCGGGCCAAGTTGGCGATCACCTCCACCTCTTCTTCGTTGAAGCCCAAGAGTTCTCCATGGCGGATCAGGTAGTAGGAGTGCTTGTGGTGGGCGGCATGGCTGATGAAGTGGCCGCAGTTGTGCAGCATGGCCGCCGCCCAGAGGAGAGCCCGCTCCCGGGATCCCCAACCATGCAACAGGCCGCGGGTCTGGTCGAAGAGGCTGAGGGCAAATTCGGCCACCCGTTCGGCATAGGGCAGCTCCACCTGATATTTTTCCGCCAGCTTGAGCACACTGCGCCGCCGCACCGAGCTGTGGTAGCGCAGCCGATCCTCAATCAAGCCTTGGCCGATCATCCAATCCACGATCAGCCCTTCCCGCAGAGCCCGTTCGCAAAATTGAACCCGCTCTACCCCCAGCAGGCTCATCACTTCCTCTAGGATCAGGGCGCCGGCCAGGATGATCTCCCCCCGTCTTTCCCCTAGGCCGGGAAGTTTTTGCCGTTCGGCCACCGTCAGGGATCGCAGCTCTTTGATGTAGCCGCGCAGGGCTTCCAGGCTGAACTCATACCCCTGCAGGCGATGGGGGAGAGCGCCCAACCGACGGCGGGCATCCAACTGGGCCAGGCACTCGACGGTGCCAGAGGTGCCCACCAAAGGCAGGGATCCCTGTTGTTGTGAAGAGGCAAGGATCCGCTTCATCTGCTCGATGGGGGATTCCAGCATGCCGCGGATGTGCTGGCGCAGGGCTTGCAGTTCGGCAGAAGTGGGCGGGTCGTGGTGCAAAAAAGCCTGGGTTAGACGCACAGCTCCCACCTTGATGCTGCGCAGAAACTCCGGCTCTTGGCCATTGCCCAAGATCAGCTCGGTGGAGCCGCCACCAATATCCACCACTGCGTGCAGCCGGTTGTGGAACTCCATCGCCGAGAGCACCCCCAGGTAGATGCGGCGGGCCTCTTCCTGCCCCGAGATCAACTCCACCCGCAGGCCCAGCTCCCGTTCAATCCGCTTCAAAAACTCCGGCCCATTGGGGGCCTCGCGCACAGCACTGGTGGCCACGGCAACAATATCCTGCACCTGAAAGCTCTCAGCAATGCGGCAAAACCGCTCCAGAGCCGTCCGGGCCCGCTCCATAGCTGCAGGCGTGAGGGCGCCCGTCTGGCTGCAAAACTCCCCCAGCCGGACGGTGGCTTTTTCGCGGGAGATGATGGTGAAGCTAGGGATACGGGGATTGATGCGCACCACCACCATGTGGAGAGAGTTGCTGCCCACATCGATGGCCGCCAGAACGGGGGCCGCCCAAGATTCAGAACGAGAAGCCGGGCTGGTTTCGGAAACTGGGGAAGCAGAGGTGACAGAGCGTTCCGTGAAGTTGGTGGGCGAAGAGATCATGGCTCGGGTAAGGGGGTCAACCCCTTTAGGATACTGTGTACTTTCCCCCCTTGTTCCGGGCCGAGTCGTGAGGTGAGGTTCGCGGTTGACTCGGCAAACAGGGGAATTGATTAGCTGGGGATCCCTGCCGTTCTCGCCCCAGCCTAAGATAGGGACATGGATATCCATTTCTTCACTGTTCTTTCTTTGTTGTCGAAGCAGGTTCCGATGTCTCAGCCAGCCGAATCACCTCAGAAGGCCAACAGCACCCTCAAACTGCTGCGCACTCACGAGTCTCCCAAACTGGAGCGCATCCGCCACACCACTTCCCATGTCCTGGCTATGGCGGTGCAAAAGCTGTTTCCCAAGGCCCAGGTGACCATCGGCCCCACAACCGACTACGGCTTCTACTACGATTTTGACCATCCCGAGCCCTTCACGCCGGAAGATCTGGATCGCATCAAAAAAGAGATGCAGGCAATCATCAAAAAGGGCCTGCCGGTGATCCGCGAGGAGGTGAGCCGTGAAGAGGCCAGGCGCCGCATCGAAGCCCTCGGAGAACCCTACAAGCTGGAGATCTTAGACAGCATTCCCGAAGGGGAGGTCATCAGCATTTACCACTTGGGGAATGAATGGTGGGATCTCTGTGCCGGTCCCCACGTGGAAAACACCCAAGAGCTCAACCCCAAAGCTTTCGATCTGCTCAGCGTGGCCGGCGCTTATTGGCGGGGGGATGAAACCAAGCCGCAGCTCCAACGCATCTACGGCACCGCCTGGGAAACTCCAGAGGAGCTGAAGGAATACAAGCGGCGGCTGGAGGAGGCCAAACGGCGGGATCACCGCAAGCTGGGCAAAGAACTGGGTCTCTTCCTGTTTTCCGATGAAGTGGGTCCGGGCTTGCCCCTTTGGACTCCGAAAGGAACTACCCTACGCTGGGTGCTGGAGGATTTTCTCAAGCAGGAGCAGCTCAAGCGGGGCTACCTGCCGGTGGTTACCCCTCATATTGCCCGTGTGGACTTGTTCAAGATCTCCGGCCACTGGCAAAAGTATCGGGAAGATATGTTTCCCATGATGTCAGAGAATGAGCAGGCGCGTGCGGCTGAACAGGGCTTTGTCATGAAGCCGATGAATTGTCCTTTTCACATCCAAATCTACAAATCCGAGCTGAGATCCTACCGCGATTTGCCCCTACGATATGCCGAGTTCGGCACCGTTTATCGCTACGAGCAATCGGGGGAATTGGGAGGTCTGACGCGAGTGCGTGGCTTCACGGTGGACGATGCCCATTTGTTTGTTCGCCCCGATCAATTGGAGGAGGAGTTTCTCAAGGTTGTCGATCTCATTTTGGTGGTTTTCGATAAGCTCAAGCTCAAGGATTTTCGCGCCCGCCTCAGCTTCCGGGATCCCAAGTCGGACAAATATCTGGGATCCCCCGAAGATTGGGACAAAGCCGAAAATGCCATCCGTCGCGCTGTGGAGAAGTTGTCGATGCCCCACTTTGAAGGGATCGGAGAGGCAGCCTTCTATGGGCCGAAGCTGGATTTTATTTTCCGCGACGCGCTGGATCGGGAGTGGCAACTGGGCACGGTGCAGGTGGATTACCAAAACCCACAGCGCTTTGATCTGCAATACGTAGCTGAGGACGGATCCCGGCAGCGTCCGGTGATGATTCACCGTGCTCCCTTTGGCTCGCTGGAGCGGCTGATTGGGATCCTCATCGAAGAATACGCTGGGGATTTTCCCTTCTGGCTGGCCCCGGAACAGGTGCGCATTTTGCCCGTTTCCGACCAATACCTGGGCTACGCCCTCCAGGTGCGGGATCAGCTGCGGGAGCACGGGATCCGCGTCCACATCGATGCCGACAGCGATCGTTTGCCCAAAAAAATCCGCAATGCCGAGAAGGCCCGGATCCCTTTTATGTTGATCGTGGGAGAACAGGAACAAACGGCAGGAACGGTGAGCGTACGCCAGCGTCATGGGCAAGAGCTGGGATCCCTGACGGTGGCAGATTTCCTAGCCCAGCTACAGGCACTTGACTAGCTTGGGCATTCGGGATCCCTGGCTTGCGGCAACTGGGTTTTCAGAACTTGAGGATCCCAGGTTCTGAGGATCTCAAGAAAGAGCTTGAGTTTCCCTTTCTCAAGGGAAGCCAAGGGGGCTAATTGAAAAATCAGGATTTGGCCGACAACCCACCATGTTCTCTAGGGATTTTCTGGAGAGGATCCTGCAACGCTTTAGGAGCTGACGGCTAAATCGATCTGTCGCCGAATGGATTGGCCGTTACTTTGGTGAATTGATTGATAGTTACTTTGAATTGCAGTGAAATAGCCTGTCGATCTAAGCTCCTCATCTCCCGCTCTGCGATTGTAGATAACAGCACTATGAATTGTAGCTTTTACTACAGTATTAGCTTCTCTATTGGAGATAGGCTTTTGTGCATTCAAAGTCTGACCGCAGAGTGATGACTCAAGGATAGGATCCCATGCCCAAAACGCTGTTTAAAGTTGACCTGACTAAGCCAATGGATCAACAGGATCTACCGGGTCACAACCGCTGGCATCCTGATATTCCCGCTGTGGTTTCTGTAAACCCTGGCGAGGTATTCCGAATTGAGTGTAAAGACTGGACGGATGGGCAAATCAAAAACAACGATGATCCTTCCGACATTGAGCAGGTTGACCTAAGCGTTGTCCATGTTTTGAGTGGGCCTATTTGGGTTAACGGCGCCCAGCCTGGAGATATCCTGGTTGTCGATCTGTTAGACATTGGGCCACTGCCGGGAGACGAGTGGGGGTTTACAGGTATTTTTGCCAAAGAAAATGGAGGGGGATTCCTCACCGATCATTTTCCCAACGCGGCCAAAGCCATCTGGGATTTTCAAGGCATTTACACCACTTCCAGACACATTCCCCATGTGCGCTTTGCCGGCATCATTCACCCCGGCCTCATTGGCTGTGCCCCATCTCACGAGTTGCTGGCGGCTTGGAATAAGCGGGAAGCTGAGCTGGTCGCTTCGGCTCCCGATTTGCGCACTTACGGCGCGGGGCTATCCGGCAATCAGCCTGTGCTGGCCGCCTTGCCCAATCCCAAGAACGCAATTTTGGGAACTTTGCCCAAGTCAGAGTATGAGCGGGTTGCTGCTGAAGCGGCTCGGACGGTGCCCCCGCGAGAGCACGGCGGTAATTGCGATATTAAAAACCTGTCTAAAGGAACACGGATCTACTTCCCGGTTTACGTGGAGGGTGCCAAGCTGTCGATGGGAGATATTCACTTCTCGCAAGGGGATGGGGAGATCTCTTTTTGTGGCGCTATTGAGATGTCGGGCTACATCGATCTCCACGTCGATCTAATCAAGGGTGGTGTTGAGAAGTACGGATTGGTTAACCCCATTTTTAAGCCCGGCCCTGTTGAGCCACGTTACTCGGAATACCTTGTGTTTGAGGGCATTTCTGTGGACGAGCTTACAGGTAAGCAGCATTATATGGATGTTCACATTGCCTATCGACGCGCCTGCTTAAATGCCATCGAATATCTGAAAAAATTCGGCTTTACGGGAGAACAAGCTTATCTGCTGCTCAGTTCTGCACCGGTGGAGGGCAGAGTGAGTGGGATCGTCGATATTCCCAATGCTTGCTGTACGGTGGCTGTTCCTACGCAAATCTTCGACATAGATATTCTCCCTAGGTGAATGTTATCCGATGCCTCGTTCAAGGGGGTGGAATAGGAAGATGCCGCTGTATGAGTTTAAGTGTCAAACCTGTGGGGAGTTTGAGGTATGGCGGCCCTTATCTCAATATCGAGATCCGGCCTATTGTCCTTCTTGCAATCAGGAAGGGAAACGTCTCATTTCAGTTCCCATGGTTCAGCTTTCCAGCTCTTTGCCTATTTCAAAGGGGGGAAGAGAACCCAAACTGATCAAGCGTGAACAGCACTCAAATTCTGATCCAAACTCGCCAAAATATCGCTCCCAATCCTGTGGGCGACCTTGGATGTTGCACCATTAGTTATTAGACATAGTTGTTTCAGGCTAGGGTAAGACGCCTGGGCTATTGAAAAAAGCCTTCTGGCCCCGTGCATTATTGCTCCGCAGCGCTATTGCTATGCCTACGGCACCCTGACGGGAACCGCAACGCTGACGCGACGATGCGACGACGTAACGACGTGACCAACGTTTTAGGTGTGGGTGCAGTGTCCCAGTTTGAATCGAAATGACCATAGTGCTTAGAAAAAGAGAGACTCTCACAATACCCCCAGAAATGCTTTCCTCTGGCATGGCAGTTCACAACCTATGCTGGAAAAGGCGTTCAAGAAGCACCTCATGAGTGGGCCTGATCCTTCTTTGGCAGAGGGATCCCATCGCAGCGATATTGCCCTTCGCTTGCAGGGGATCACCAAGCGTTATCCTCTGGTGCTGGCCAACGACCACATCGATCTGGAGGTGCGTTGGGGAGAGATTCTGGCGCTGATGGGGGAGAACGGGGCGGGCAAGTCTACCCTGATGAAGATCGTCTATGGGTTGGTCAGCCCGGACGAGGGATCCATTCAAGTGGATGGGCAACCGGCCAAAATTCACAGTCCCGCCGATGCCATTCGGTTGGGAATTGGGATGGTGCATCAACACTTTATGTTGGTGGATCCCTTGACGGTTACGGAAAACGTGGTTCTTGGGGCCGAACCCGGCCATCTTTTTCAGGTCGATTTCCGTCGGGCCAGGGCTGAGGTGGCTCAGTTGATTGCCGAGATGGGCTTCCATCTGGATCCCGACGCCAGAGTGGAGGATCTGCCGGTAGGCCTACAGCAGCGGGTGGAGATCTTGAAAATGCTCTACCGCAAGGCCCGCATCTTGATTTTGGATGAGCCGACGGCAGTGTTGACTCCGCAGGAGGCAGGCGAGCTGTTTGCGTTTTTGCGCCGCTTTGCCCGGCGGGGGGGAGCTGTCATTTTCATCAGCCACAAGCTGAAGGAGGTAATGCAACTGGCCGACCGCGTCACCGTCATTCGGGATGGCAAGGTGGTGGCGACGTTGCCCACTGCCCAAACCGATGCCCAGGAACTGGCGCGGCTGATGGTGGGGCGGGAAGTCAGTCTGACCGTTGAAAAAAAGGCCGCTACCCCTGGGGAGGTGTTGCTGGATGTGCGAGATCTGTGGGTGGATATACCGGGGCGGAAGCCGGCGGTGGCGGGGGCGAGCTTCCAGGTACGTGCCGGCGAGATTGTGGGCCTTGCCGGTGTGGAGGGAAACGGCCAAACGGAATTGGTGGAGGCGATCACCGGCTTGAGAAGCTACCGCGGCCAAATTCGCTATGGAGCCGGATCCCTGTCTGCTTCGGCCCGACAGGTGCGTTGCTGGGGTCTGAGTCATATCCCCGAAGATCGCAATGTGAGAGGTTTGGTGCTGGATTTCCCCACCCGCGACAACCTGATCCTGGGGGATCACCATCAAAAGCCGTATACCGGCTGGTTGGGATTTTTTCGGGAAGAGGCCATTGACCAACATGCCCGCCAGGTGGTGGAGAGCTTCGACGTTCGCCCCCGCAGCATTTCCCTGACGGCCCGCCGCTATTCTGGCGGCAATGCCCAGAAGATCGTTGTGGGGCGGGAGCTTTCCTGTGGATCCAAGGTGCTGGTGGCTGCCCAGCCGACGCGGGGGGTGGATGTGGGGGCCATCGAGGCCATTCATCGCCGCATCCTGCAGGCACGGGATCAGGGCATGGGGGTGCTGCTGGTATCGGCGGATTTGAATGAGGTGATCAGCTTGTCGGATCGCATTTTGGTGATCCATGAGGGCCACCTGGTGGGAGAACTCACGCCTGAAGAGGCCACCGAAGAACAGCTAGGGCTGCTGATGGGCGGGATCCAGCATTAGACGAGGCTGGGGGCAGCTTGAGAAGATCCTGCCGCCCGTTCTTGGGCTAGGGCTGCTCGCCGTTGCTCCAACTCTTGAGGAGAGATGCGCCCATAGGTCACGCTCATCTCGGCCAGCCGCTGGATCATGTCCTGCCGCAGCATGTCCTCGCGGTAGCGCCAGGCCCAGTTGTTCTCGGTGGTGCCGGGGAAGTTCATGCGCGCCTCTGCCCCCAAGCCCATCACATCTTGCAGGGGAATGATGGCCAGATCGGCTACGGAAGCAAGGGCTAGGCGAATGAGATCCCAATGGATGCCCTCGGATCCCTGGCAGCCCAAATAGCGCAGCAGGTTTTGTTTTTCCCACTCCGAGCGATCCGGGTCATTAAACCAACCCACCACCGTGTTGTTGTCGTGGGTGCCGGTGTAAACGACAAAGTTGCGCTCATAGGCATGGGGCAAATAGGGGTTATCGGGCCCAGAGCCGAAGGCAAAGAGCAACACCTTCATGCCGGGCAAGCCAAATTGATCCCGCAGTTGCAACACCTCCGGCGTAATGTCTCCCAGATCTTCGGCAATCACCGGGATTTCCCCCAACTTGTCGGCCAGGGTCTGAAAGAAATCTGCCCCCGGCCCTTTTTGCCACTCCCCTTCCACAGCCGTTTCTGCATCGCCTGGAATGGCCCAGTAGCTCTCGAAGCCGCGAAAGTGGTCGATGCGCACACAGTCCACCTGCTTGAGGATGGCCTGGATGCGCCGGATCCACCAGTCGTAGCCGCGAGCCTTGAGCACCTCCCAGTTGTAGAGGGGGTTGCCCCAGCGCTGCCCGGTGGGGCTGAAATAGTCGGGCGGCACACCGGCTACTTGTAAAGGCCGTCCCTGTTCATCCAGGTGAAACAGCTCCCGGTTGGCCCACACGTCGGCACTGTTGGGGGCAACATAGATGGGCACATCCCCAATGAGCCGCACTTGATGCCGATGAGCATACTCCCTTAGGGATCCCCACTGCTGGGCAAACAGATACTGCCAAAACATCTGCTCGGTAATGGCATCGGCATAGCGATCGCGAGCCTCTTGCAAAGCCGGCGGATCCCGTCGCACCAAGGCCGGATCCCATTGGTTCCACTCTTGCTCGCCGTACACATCCTTGAGGGCCATGAACAGGGCATAGTCCGGCAGCCAGTCGGCCTCGGCAGCGCAATAGGCTTGGAAAGCTTCCCAATCGGGGCCGGAAGCTTTTTCTTTGAAGGTAGCCCAGGCGCGGTGCAACAGGCCCAGCTTGAAGGGGATCACGGTTTCGTAGTCCACCCGCTCGGCGGATCCGGCTTGGATCGTTGGCCATTGGGGCAGGTCCTGCCAACTGTCGGGCTCTAGCCAGCCGGCTTTTACCAACAGCTCCGGGCTGATGAGCAGCGGGTTGCCGGCTATGGAGGAAAAGCTCATGTAGGGGGAGTTGCCCCAGCCGGTAGGTCCCAGAGGCAGCACCTGCCAGAGGCGCTGGCCGCTCTCCACCAGAAAATCCACAAACCGGTAAGCAGCCGGCCCCAGGTCGCCGATGCCAAATGGCCCCGGTAGCGAGGTGGGGTGCAAGAGGATCCCGCTGAGTCTGCCCATGCGCATGGCCAAGCCCTTTTGCTGAAGGTGGCTTCACCGCCTATGCTGTCACTTCCAGAGCCACGGTGGACAGCTCCAGACAAGACAAAATTAGAACAAAGTTAAAAAATGAGCAGGATCCAAGGCCAAGACGCGCTTTTCCCTCTGGCCAGGGGATCCCGTCAGGCCACCTCGGGGGCAGGGCAGGCTTGGGCATACCAGTCATAGAGGCCATCACCGGTGGTGAGCCAAGTCTGAGGGCGAGATTGGATGTGCTGCAAGGCTTTTTTCAGGGATCCCATCCGCAGAGGCTGCCCGACAATAAAGGGGTGCAGGCCGATGGCCATGATGCGAGGGGAGCGCTCCCCATCCTGCCAGAGTTGATCAAACTGGTCGATGAGGGCCTGGGCAAAGGCTTCTGCCGACAGGCGGGCGCTGAGACAGAGGCTGATGTCGTTGGCCTCCAGGGTGTAGGGGATCCCCAAGAGGGGGCCGGCGGCAGTTGGGAACCAGTAGGGTTGGTCGTCGTTTACCCAGTCGGTGGTGTAGCGGATCCCGGCAGCCTTGAGCAGGTCAAAGGTGTTCTCGCTAACGGAAAACCCCGGCGTCAGCCAGCCCCAAGGGCGGGATCCGGAAACCTTCTCCAAAAGGGACAAGCTGCGCTCGATGAGCTCTTGTTCGGCTTCGCGGGCCAGGCCGCTGTGGCCGGTGGAGTTGTTCCAGCCGTGGGCCAGCACCGACCAGCCGTATTGGCGGATCCCTTCGATGATGGGGGGGTAAAGATCCACCATTTCCGCATTCAAGGCCGCCGTCACCGGGATCCCCAGCTCGGCAAACAGCTCAAACAAGCGCCAAATGCCCACCCGATTGCCGTAGTCCCGCCAGCCATAGTTGGCGATCTCAGGGGAGCTGGTGAGATGGGGTTGAATGGCCGTGCCCAGCTTGCCAAAGGTGAAGTGCTCGATGTTCATCACCACGTACACAGCCACCCGCGCCCGATGCGGTAGGCTCGGCAGATTTCGGCTGGGCAGAGCTGAGTAGGCAGGGGGCAGCATGTCCGCTCTCCAAAGCTTTGATGCTCACCAAGGGGGCAGGCTAGTCCTTTGATTTTCCTGAGGTCAAGGCCCGATGGCAAGCCTGCACTTCTGGAAGGGTGAATAGGCGACGAAAGGCGATCCCTGCTTCTCGGCAGCGATCTTCTGCCCCTTCCAGCCGATCCACCAAAGCGAGGATCCCTTCCGCCCGGTAGCCGGCTGCCCGCACCCGTTCGACAGCCTTCAAAGCAGAACTGCCGGTGGTCACCACATCTTCCAGGATCCACACCCGACTGCCTGCCGGCAACTCCGGCCCCTCGATCCAGGCTTGCGTACCGTGCCCCTTGGGCTCTTTGCGCACGATTAGGGCGGCTAGGTTGGCAGGCTCAGCCCTCAGGGAGGCCAAACTCACCGCCGTCACCAAGGGATCTGCCCCCAGCGTCATTCCGGCCACTGCCTCGGTTTCGGGCGGCAACAGTCGGTGCAGCAGGGATCCCACCCAATAAGCTCCTTGGGGGTGAAGGGTAACCGGTTTGCAGTTGATGTAGTAGGGGCTCTTCTGTCCAGAAGTGAGGGTAAAGGAGCCTTCTCGATAGGCCAGTTGGGCGAGGAGATACAACAGTTTCTCCCGCGCTTCCTCTGGGGAAAGGGTCAGGGGAGAGCAATCGAGAAGCAACACAGCAGGGATCCCCTTGGTTCAATGGCTGGCCAGAAAGAGCACTCAGGACATTTCATTATGCGGCAAATCTCCACCGAATCCAATCTCCCGTTTTTCGGCTTCACGGGAGGGATCCCTGTCACGCAAAAGATACGCCTGTGTTGGCTGGGGTCGATGTTGCTGAAGTTCTAGACCGGCGGATACCTGAAAATCTGTTCAAACAACCACCTGGGGCATCATTTGCTCAACCAACAGAAGCAACGTGTTGGCAACAGAAGATGGCTCCTGGGCATTCAAAGTGGTGTGCGGAACTGAACCGTCCTGATTCCCCAAAATTAACAAAATGTCTTCTGGATCCCAGGCATTGGGTTGATCGACGTGGGTGATCCCAATCACGCAGGGGGCACTTGTCCTGGCTTTCATAAAAGATTGAATGGCTTGGGCGTTGCGAAATTGGCCCGGCAAGTGCGCAGGCACCAGAAGAACATAGCCGTGGGCGCGCTTAATTAAAATATCCCACATAAAGTTAAAGCGAGACTGGCCGGGAGTGCCGTAGAGATGCAGCCACATCTCTTCTTCATCTTCTCCAATCCTCAAGCGGCCAAAATCCATGCTGACCGTTGTGGTTTTCTTCAGCTCTGCCACCTCGTCGGTTGCTTTGCAATCGGTGTCTACTACCTCAATCTCGCTAATCGTGCGAATAAAGGTAGACTTTCCAGCTCCCACCGGCCCTGTTACAACAATGCGGAGAATATTGCTCATGGTTAGCCTCAGCCGTAAACCCCCAGCGCAGACGGGCCTACTCAACCCTGATCAAGCGCTTAAACAAGGCCTCGCTCATGCCTGTTTCCTGTTGCACAGCATTATAGGCCACCTCAAGATAGGCCTGCTCAATAAAGGAGAGATCGATCATGCAAACTTTGCTTAGGCTCATGCGCAGTTGCTCGGGCTTGCCTTCTTTGACCAGCCGCCGACTCACCTCCTGCACAACTGTGGCCATAGCAGGTACAACATGTTGGGGGCCGATGCCAACGCGCACATGAACTATGCCGATTTTCCAGCGGCGATCCGCATACTGGGGGCCCCAATTGTCCATGCCCGTGAACATTTCCTTGAACCATTCGGCAAAGGTTTGACCCAGCCGCTGCCGGTTATGCTTGGCAATGACAGCTGCCATCTCAGCATCGCGATCGAGGTAGTTGTAAAACGTATCCGACATTTCTGCAGCAATGCTGCTGCCCCAGTCGGCGCTTTGCTGCAAAATTTTCTTGTCATCATCTGTGAATTGCGTGCGCGAGATCAGGACTTGGAGCAGCTCAGAAGGTTTAATGGCCATACTTCCCTCAACGTCAGGACAGAATCAAAAACTTAGCCTCCACATTTGATTTTCTTACTTCATTGCCTCTGCAATGCTTGCCGCGACTCGCTTAATTTCCAAAAAAAGCAAGCCCTGCTTGACTTCATGACTGGCAATTGTCAGCAAGACGGCATCGGGGCCACAACTGGTTAAAACCCCGTATCCTTTTTCCCCCTGTACAAAAACTCTCTCTATGGCTCCGCGCCCTAGCTCTCTCCCAATCCGTTCGCCCAAAGAAAGCATGGCAGCCGACATAGCAGAGGTTCTCTCTTCATCCATACCCACAGGCAATGTGGAAGCCAAAGGTAACCCGTCAGGGGTGACCACTGCTGCTCCCTGGACTTCTGGCGTATTGGCAACATAGCTCTGGAGGATCGCCTGCAAAGAGGACAGATTAGCCATCCTATATCTCCCTGCTGATTCCCTATTTCTAATGTTTCTACCCGAAAACCGAAAACATGACCGCAAATGTCCTTATGCTTTTACTTTTCGCGCATGCCCTTGAGGAGGGTGGCTAATCGACTGACCAAAGAAGGCTTGACCGGGCCGCCCTCATCCTGGAGACCAGGCACCCTTGCCCCCAGCCTCTCCCTCACCGGCTCGGGATTCACCTCCTCAGCAATCGACTTGGACAGCTCCAAGTGACCAGACCGAGCCAGAACCGTTGGCCCCTCACAAGGGCTGATCAACCCCAGCTTCGCCAGACGGGCGCAGGCATAGCGCACCTCCAGCAGGTCGGACCCCAGGGCTTGAGCCAAAGCCGTCAGCTTGCGAGAAGGCGACACCTGCTCCAGGATCCCCCATTCCAGGGCAGAAAGCTTGAACAGAGGCAGTTCGGTGCTGGTACGCCAAAAGCAGCTATCGGGCTCTGGCAGGTCTTTTTCGGGCTGCTGCTCTAGCTTGAGCTGCTGCAGGGCTTCCAAGACAGCAGCGGTGGCGCCCTTGCTCAGGCCAGTCATTTCTCGATAGGGCATGGGCACATTGGGCAGGAAGCTGAACTGGCCGGATTCGAGGGCAAAGAGGCTGTAGAGTCCCACCTGCAGTTGATGGCGAAAGAGCTTGGCCAAATCTACGGGCGAGATCAACCCTTGCCGCTGCAGGCAACGCCCCAGAGGCTCCTCCAAGCCCCTAGCGACCAACTGGCTGACCACCTGCTCGTCCACCAAGCCAAAGCGCGTCAGCAGGCTTTCCAAACGATGCTTTTCTTCAGGGGTGAGGGCGGCGACCACCCGACCTTGGTAAAACCAAATCCGCTGAATGCCATTGGGTGCCCAGATGGATAATTGCCCTGCTTTCTTACCCTTTTCCATTAAATGCAACAGGTCGCATAAGGAAAATTCCTGAAGATCTCCAAGCATCGCCATACTTTTGCTCCCTTCACCGCTGCAAGATGCGCTTTCCCAGTATTTTCACGGTTTTTGCTTTGCTAAGCAAGAAACCAGAAGATGCGCTTACAGCTTGGTTTCGGCCTAGTCTTACAACCAAATCCTCAAAAGTTAAAGCGGATTAATCTTTTTAATCAAATGTATAATCAAATGTACGAAGTTGCCGAATTTTTGGCTTGGACGCAGCGGAAATTGTGTCAGAAGCTCGGTAAAACCTCGGAAGACTTAACGATCGATACTTAGTCATTCGTAATTTTTAACACTTTTTTAGCTGCGGCTACTCGAAGATCTACGGGGTACAAAAGTTCGCCTCAAGAGGAGTGAATTGAGGATTACACTGAGGGAACTCAAGACCATGAGACCCCCAGCGATTGCCGGGCTAAGCCCAATGCCAAAGGGGGGTAGGAGCACGCCTGCTGCCACTGGGATCCCCACCAGGTTGTAGCCAAAGGCCCAGAGGAGGTTCTGCTGGATCTTGCGGAAGGTGGCGCGGCTGAGGCGGATGGCTTGCACCACATCCCAGAGGTGGTTGCGCATCAGAATGATATCGGCGGTCTCAAGGGCGGCATCGGTAGCGGAATGCAGGGCAATGCCCACATCGGCTTGGGCCAAAGCCGGAGCGTCGTTAATGCCATCTCCCACCATGGCAACTCTCTGGCCTTGGGTCTGCAGGTCGCGGATGACTTGAGCTTTGTCTGCCGGGTGAACCTGGGCAATAACGCGGAGACCTGGCACTTGCAGAGCCTCAGCCACCTGGTGGGCCACCTCCGCCCGATCGCCGGTTAGCAAAACCACCTGCAGGCCCATTTTCCGGAGCTGTTGCAGCGTTGCCTGCGCATCGGGCCGCAAGGGATCCTGGGCTGCCAGCAGCCCCACCAGGGATCCCTCTACAGCCACGCCCACCACCGTTTTGCCGGCTGCCAGTAGCGCCTCGGCCTGGGCCTGGGTCTCCTGGGACAGCGGGATCCCCAAAGCAGCCAGCCCATCCAGGGATCCCAACACCACTTCCTGCCCTTCCACTTGGGCGGCGACTCCTATCCCCGGTTGGGTTTGAAACTCGCCGGCGGAGAGCAACGGCAAACCCTGGGTGCGGGCGGCTTGCAAAATGGCTTGCGCCAGAGGGTGGCGAGTGCCGCTTTCCACTGTGGCCGCCAGTTGGAGTAGGCGATTGGGATCCAGGGAGGGGTCAAGGCTGAGACAGTCCGTCAGGTGGGGATCCCCTTGGGTGAGGGTGCCGGTTTTGTCGAAGACCACCGTTTGCAAGCGATGGGCTTTCTCCAGAACATCTCCCCCTCGGATGAGCAAACCCCGCTCGGCTCCCAAGCCAGTACCCACCAGGATGGCCATCGGCGTAGCCAACCCCAAAGCACAGGGGCAGGCCACCACCAAAACGGCAATGGCCATCTTGAGGCTGCTGAGCAGGGGTGTGGGGTGAGGGGGATGGTCGCTCAGATGCAGATGGGAGTGCAGGCTGAACCCCTCCAGGACAAAGTGCTCCGCACCGTCGCTCCCCCAAAGCGGGATCCCAATCCAGTACCAGAACCCAAAGGTGAGAATGGCCAGCGTCACCACCCCATAGGTAAAGTAGCCCGCCACCTGGTCGGCTATCCCTTGGATGGGGGCCTTGCGAGCTTGGGCCTCTTCCACCAGGCGGATGATCTGGGCCAAGGTGGTGTCTTTCCCGGTGCGCGTCGCCCGGCACAGCAGCAACCCCGATTGGTTCAGCGTCCCCGCCACCACGGGATCCCCCGCTTGTTTCAGCACCGGCAAGGGTTCCCCTGTCAACATCCCCTCGTTGACCGTGGCCTGGCCGGCAATGACCTCTCCATCCACCGGGATCTGTTCGCCGGCTCGCACCTGGAGCCAATCCCCCACTCGCACCTGTTCGACAGGGCACCATTCTCCGGTTTGGGATCCCAGATCCAGGTTCCCCTCTGGGCTGGAAGCCAGAGATCCCGCCTTCTCTGCAGGCTGAACCCGCCGAGCCAAACTGGGACACAAGCTCACCAGCGATTGCAGGCTGCTGGCCGCCCGCAGGCGGCTGTGCTGTTCCAAGGCCCGTCCCAACAGGATGAAGCTGAGCATCATGACGGGCTCGTCGAAAAAGCACTCCCAGCCCACCTGAGGGGCCAGCAACCCCACCAGACTGGCTAGGTAAGCGGATCCGGATCCCAAGGTAACCAAGGTGTTCATGTTGGGGGCCAGCCGCCGTGCCCCTCTCCAACCATCCAGGACAATGCCGCGAGCTGGGCCGACAAAAGTCAAGGTCGCCAAGCCCCAGTGCAGCCAGACATCATTAAGGAGGGGCAAGCCCAGACGGGCGAAGAGATCCAAGTGTCCGGCGGCAGAAATCAGCAGCAAAAAAGCGGCGGTGAGCGCTTGGCGAATGTGGTGTCGGGTCTGCTGTCGCTGCCGAGAGAGGGGATCCGCAGGCACATCCAAGGCTTCTTCCCACCCACCGGGAGGGGAAGAGGGATCTTGAGAGTGCTCCGCACCGCTGACGCGAACGGAACTCCCGCCGGAGAGGGCCTCACCCTCTGAACTGTAGCGGCTGGGAAACCCTGCCTCTGTCAAAATCTGGGCCAGGTGCTGCGGGTCGGGCCGGATCCCAGGGGCAAACTCCACAAGGGCCGACTCGGTAACCAGGTTAACGCTGGCCTTGACCACCCCCGGCTGTCTCAGCAGGGCCTGCTCAACGGTGCGAACGCAGCCGGCACAACTCATGCCCCCCACCTGGAGAATCAGGGATCCCTCCTGAGAAGGCGCTGTGGGCCCATTCTGGTCAGCCGGATCCCTTGGCCTGTCTGCTTTGTGGGTCAAAGTGCTCCGCACTGCTGACGCGAATGCATCTGGGATGGCCATCTTTGTTCTCCCGTGGTTAACAGCCCCCTCGCCCTACTGGCCAGTTATGTAGCGGTAGGACAGGGCTCTACATCCCATTTTTTGCCAAACTCAATCGTAGGACTGGGATCCCGGCGACAAAGTGCTCCCCACCGCTAACGCAAACGGCAAGGGAACAGAAAGCAACAACTAGGCAGCGCGGGCAGGCGGGGACATAAAGCTGGGGGGAATGGACTCGGGAACATACCTTTGCAAAATATCCTCGATGGTCTGCATCGCTTCCGCATCCAACGACCAGCCCCAAAGGCCGGATATTGCCTCCAGATGATAGGGCTTGCGTGCCCCCCACAGTGCCACACTCACCCCTGGTTGATCCAGCAGCCAGCGCACCGCCAACTGAGCCAAGGTCTTGCCATAGCGATCCTGAGCAAACCGGCTCAATGCCTCTGCCGCCTTTAGGTACTGGGAGTAGCGCGGTTCAACAAACTTGGGATCGATCCCGGCGCGCATGTCCCCTGGGGGGAAGGTGGTTTGCGGCGTCATCCGTCCGCTCAGCAGACCTCGGCAGAGGGGGCTGTACACCAAGGTGTGAATGCCGTGCTGATACATTTACGCTGAACACTGCTGAACATCACTGTTCAACTATGCAGCGATAGCATTCTGTTTGTTTCCAACCAGAATGGCGGTATCCC